>DAOVGU010000122.1 GCA_030672255.1 bacterium | reverse complement strand
CAATTAGAATATTCAGCCCTTTCCTTATTTACAAACTTTTGAAAAATACTGTAATTTTAGTTATTATAATAACAAGTTTTGGTTAGTTGTCAAGCAATTTTACACAAAAGCGGTAAGAAATTTATCTGCACTGATAATGCGGATATTGTCTTTTATATAATCAATGTTTTTCTCTTTGACTACTTCGTAAATAAAAGGAATTTTTAGTTTCTCCCCAAAATATCTCAAAGAGTTAGGGATATTTTTGAAAGTACTTTTCACTTCTACACAAAACCAGGGTTTGCCATCAATGGCTACCAGGAAATCCACCTCCCTTTTTTCTATATCCCTCAAGTAATATAGGTTTGCTTTATAACCCTCCATATCAAAAAGAAAATAACAAAATTTTAAGAGATGTGAAGCGACCATATTTTCAAATTTCGCCCCTTCATCCTTAATCTCTGACCAATCCCAAAGATAAAGTTTCGGTTCCTTTTTTAATGATTTTATTTTTTTCATCTGAAAAGGATAAATTCTAAAATGATAATAAAACTTTTCCAATATAGCTACCCACAAAGCAATTGTTTTATAGGCAACACCTAAATCTTCCCGCAAAGAATTCAAAGAAAATAACGAGCCAACCTTATCCGGTAACAATTCAACCAGCGTTTGCAATGCCGATAAATCTCTCACATTTTCAATATCTCTAATATCCTCTTTGATTACTCTATCCACTCTCTCATTATGCCATCGTCTTAAGGCCTTTTGAGTTTGCTGGACAATCATTTCCGGAAAACCCCCGAAATAAAATAAAGTATCGAACAATTCTCTGTTCTTTTTATTAAAATCTAAAAATTCGAGTTCTTTTAGAGGTATGAATTCTTCCACTGAATCACCTGCAGATAACTCTTTTAAAGAAAAAGGATGTAATCTATAATAGTAATATCTTCCCAATAAGGAATCTCCACCTCTCCTGTAGATATCAAGACGGGCACTCCCGGTGATTAATATCTTAAATTTAGTTTTATACTTGTCATATACTCCTTTTAAATAATTTTTCCAATTTTTGTACTTATGAATCTCGTCAAAAATAAGCAATTCTTTATCTGCTCTGAAAAATCCATTCAGCATAATTTTTCTATCTTCTCTATTATCCCAATTAAGATACAGGTATCTATCGGGGAAAAATTTCTCTCCGATATTTAAAGCAAGGGTAGTTTTGCCTACCTGACGAGGTCCGGCAATAAATACCATTTTACCCTTTAAATCTTCCAGGATTAGTTTCTCTAAATATCTTTTAATCATAGAATCCCTTTTCACCGATATATTATACCAAAGTATAAAATTATGTCAAATAATTTCTACCAAGGTGTAAAATTTAGGAGTGTTCAGAACCTTTTTTTACCCGAACGACAAACTGGTTTTTGTCTCCTTTCTTAAGATATTTCAAACCACAGGATTTGCAGGTTGCAATTTTCCCTCCCACCCTAAAATTCAATTTTTCTCCACACTGGCAGACCCAGCCAACCTGTTTTGCCGGAACACCGGTATAAAGCGCATAATCGGGAATGTTTTTGGTCACTACCGCCCCGGCACCAACAAACGCATACTTGCCAATCGTATGTCCGCAGAGAATGGTGCAGTTTGCGCCTAAAGTTGCCCCTTTTTTCACCAGAGTTTTCTGGTATTGGTTGCGACGAATGATATGGCTTCTGGGATTAATCACGTTGGTAAAGACCATGCTTGGTCCACAAAAGACGTCATCCTCCAGGATAACTCCGGTGTAGACCGAGACATTATTCTGAATTTTAACATTATTGCCAATGACCACTTTTGGGGAGATGACGACGTTGCCTCCAATGTTGCAATTTTTCCCGATTTTGCTTTCTTTCATAATGTGGGAGAAATGCCAGATTTTCGTTCCCTTGCCAATTGCACAAGGTTGCTCAATCACTGCGGTAGGGTGGGCGAAGTAGTCCTTCCCTCCCCACTCGTGTGGGAGGGTTTGGGTGGGGGTGCCAGCCAGACAATTCTCCGCCGCCTCTAAAACTCTGAGCACCCTTAAGCCCTCTTCTCCATCTGTCTTCGGGACTTTTCTCTCTTTAATACAGTTTAAAAAGTGAGAACATTCTACCCGTAGAGGTTCCTCCGTCCGGAAAGGAACAGATTTTCCCTCCTTCTTTTTGGGCGTAGGAATTCTATCCTTCCATTCTACCCGATGCTTAAAGATTGTGAGTTTATCTTCTGCTAAATCATCAAAAAGCACCATCCCTGCAGTTCCGACAACTATCAGTTTTTGTTCCTTGTAAGGATGAAGCCAATTGACAATGATGTGGGCAGCAGCCCCGCTTTTAAACTGAAGGTTGGTAACCGTAGTATCAAAAATCTTTGGGTTAATGTAGGCGGAGCCAACCGCGGTAATCTTTTCCGGCTCCTCTCCTAAAAGATAGAGAATTACCGAAATATCGTGCGGGGCAAATGACCAGAGGATGTTCTCCTCGGTTCTGAATTTACCCAGATTAAGTCGGTTGGAATAGATATAGCGGATTTTCCCCAGTTTTCCCTCCTGAATTATCTCCTTCAGTTTGACAATTGCAGGATGATACTGTAGAAGATGACCGACCATTA
>DAOVGU010000106.1 GCA_030672255.1 bacterium | reverse complement strand
TGACCTTTCAGGCCATACCTTTTCCTCCTTCTTAATTTTGGTAATTTTTTCATATTTCTTATAAAGAGAAGAAAAATAAGAATCGGATTTTACTGTCCAATACCACCTTTGTTTCCAGTAAGAAACATACTTTTCCTGATTTTCCTTGTGGCGATAGTCATGACCTTTTTCAATTATTGCCTTAATCTTTTCTTCCTCTTCCTGGCTAAAACTTTTAATATTATTTTGAAGGAGTTCCTTTAATTCCTGTTCATAATTTGAGTTATTAAAAAGCAGATTCTTTCTATCTTCACTAAGCATTTTCCAGAATAGTTTTTTGTATCTATCCCATTCATTTCCAATGACAAAGAGAACTATTCGTTTAAACAAAGGATATTGGTATTCATAACTTAAAAATTTGTTTAATATTGTCTTCGTAGTATTTTCATCCTTATCTTTTTTAGATTTTGCCAACAGAATATCTCTTAATATTAAAATCAATACTTCCTCAGCCTTATATAAACCAACTTTAGGAGAGGAATACAATGACTCAAACCATATATAAGAATAATCACTATGCATTCTTTCATAAAGACCAGTTAAGTATTCATCAAATTCGTCTTTTAAATCGGTAAAAATTTTGTTTTCTCTTAACTCCTCTTTTATCTCGAACAGTTTCACTCTAGTCTCTTCCCAGGGCTTATCAGTAAAAATTTTGTTTTCTCTTAACTCCTCTTTTATCCCTCTCACAAAATCTATTTCTTTAAAACAATTTTTTAGTTTAAAGTTAAATAATTCCTTAAAGTATTTCTTTGTGGCACTTGCCAATTGTTCTTCAAGAATATTTCCAGCCGGTATATTCTGTGTTCCTACTCTTATACAATATTGATAATCTTCCAATTGCTCAGCAATAATATGATATTTTTGGTGGTTAAACTCAACATCAATGTAGTTAGTTTTCTCTTTTCTCCTGAAAATTTCCTTTAATCTATCTGCCAGAATAATGATAATTTCCTCACTGCATTTCTCTCCAACTTTTACCGCATTATCCCTTTTTTTGAAGAACTCTAAAAGCCAATAAGCATCAACAATGGTTTTTGCTTCCTCTTTCTTTTCCCACAAACTTGCTTTTTCCTTTGATAGACGAATCCACTTTATATCAGTAATAATATCAACTATTTTCTCTACCTTTTTCCAATCATCAGGATTATTAGTATCTAAAAATTTAGGAAGGAGTTTCGTGGCAATATCTGAACCTTGTGGACTGGCATTAAATTTGGAATCAAGCCATGCAGGAATTAAATCAATAATATCAATTGGGATTCTGTCACTCGGAATATTTAAGAGAATTTTTACAAAATACCGCCAGGTGCGGTAGTTATCTAAAATCTTATTATGCTTAAGATGATAGTTTGTTACATCTCTGATTATTTCTAATAATTCATCAATGTATTTCTCTTGCCCAGAAACTCTTTCTAAATAAGGAAGGACATTCCATTCAGGTATTCTATAGAAGCCCTTTTCTTCCCCCTCTTCCACCCCCAATGCTTTATTTGGAGAAAAATAACCTTTTTCTTTCAGTAGATAAAACCACTTTAAATTCTTTACTTTCTTAAAGAAGTAATTTTCGCACGATTTCTCTTTTATCAATTTGAATATTTCATCGGTCACTAAATTTTCAGATAGTGCCCCATCAATTATTTCTGCTTTTTTATAAAAATCGCCCTTATCCATCTTGTTCACTTTCCTCCTCTGACTCAGCAGCCTTTTTTACAAAATTTCCATCTATCCAATTAATCAATAAAGACGAAAATTTGTTTCTGGAGCCATAAATAATAACTTTAATATTGTACGAACTTAAAAGAGCAATCTCTGTAGAAGAAAATCCATCTTCAGTAGGTATCAAGGCAAAATGTTGCTTATTTTTCTTTGCTTGTGATATTATACCTCTTATTGCCTCATCTCTGAAGCTATATCCTACAAAGAAGACCGAGTAATTAGAAAATATTTTCTTTAGAAACTTCCGAAGTTGATTTCCACTATACTCTTGATGCATAGGTGCAGCTAACGAAGAAATTCCTAATGCCTCCATATAGCCACGGATATGAAATATCGCCCCACTATTTAAATTGTTAACATTAAAGTCATTAAATTTGTAAAATATTTTATTAAATTCTACTATTCTGGCTTCTTCCAAACAATTATCGATATTTGTAGTTATTATGTTAGGGAAAGGTTTAATTTCTCTAATTTTTCTTACCAAAGGTAAATATGTTTTAGTAAATTTTATTGGGTCCGGCGTCACTGCTTTTCGCACTATGCCCAAAAAATCGTTTTCTTTTCCACTCCGAACTAACTCCTGTCGGCAGAAAGCTAACCATTCGTCATTTGTGAACCTGCTTTTTTCTACATCACTCAATTTTATTTCTCTTTTTATATCCTTCTGCTTAATCATCTCTTTAAGAATAGAATCCCAATCATAACAACCAGCGAATATAGATAAACCAGCTCCTATGAAAAGAATACATTTGTCATCTAATATGTAGGGTATAATTTCATTCAATTCTTTCATATCAAAAACTGCATAATAGATTCTTTTTTATTTATCTCCTTGCTTTCCAAATATATCCTCAAGACCTTTGCTGATTTTGGTTTGGGAGGAAATTTCTCTTTTGGGTTTTTTCCGGAAGGGAAGTTCAGAGGAAGAAAAATGGTTTTCAAAAAAATGTTTTTGCTTAGGAAATCGTCTCGCTTTCTGCATTGAGATTTTTAAGTCAAAAATGTTCTCTTTACTTGGTTCGGATAATTGCTGAGTTTCTTTCCAATTTTGCCATTGTTCAAAAACAAGATTTAATTTTGGTTCAAGCCAATCACATATTTCGTCCTTTTTATTTTTTGATTCCGCAATATTAGCAAGAAAAATGGGATAGTCCAGGTTAACATCTTCTAATTCTACGCCTTCACCATCAATTACTTCCGCTATTTTCTCAGCATAAAGGATAGACATTTTCATAGAGGCAATTTGTTTTCCTCTTTGAGCCTGCTTAACCTCTGTTCCTCTTTTAAAAACACCTCTGGGTAAACTTACTATTGCCAAAATTTTACAATGCCTGACAAGATACTTTCTCAATATCTCATCCTGAGAATTGGAGAAGAGACCCTCGGGCAGAATCAGACATATCTTTCCACCAACTTTTGCTGACCTGACTGCTTGCTGGACAGAAAAGTTATATTCAGAAAAACTGTCGGGACGTCCGTTAAGGTCTAAATCAGGTTCAAGATTTTCTAAAACTCTGCCTATATCATTCAATGGATATTTATTACTGCCGGCAGGATTGCTGACAATAAGGTCCCAATCTTTTCCATAATAGTAAAGACCATTGGCTTCCTTTATAGGAATTAAGTCAATATCTGATTTTTTGTGTTTGCCAAAATAGATAGCTAAATAGGTTTTTGCGATGATATAGGGAAGGTTATCAACATCAATCCCTTTTATATTCTCCAAAGATATTCTTGCTTTTTCTAATACTGCAGCTAAAAAACCACCACTACCACATTCAAAGTCCAATACTTTCCAATTTTCCTGTGGTTCTGCCATCTCTACCATAAAATTGATGATGCATCGTTCTGTCATATATTGATTTAAGCTTGTTCCCTGAAAAGAACGGAGAACAAAACGCCGAAACTCTTTAGCATTTGCCGCGTTTAGAGAACCAATTACATCGTATTGGTTGAACAGTTGCCGAATAGTCGCCTGTCGGTCTTTGTGAGTGTCATCAAGCAAAGTATAGGGTTGGCGACTGGAGTAATTTCTCTGGTCTTCTAAATAGGAAAGAATTTGCCAGGAAACATTATGAACAACTTCACGAGTGATTTTGCGGTCAGAATCCAAATTATAGATAGCCATTAATTGATTCAAAAAATCTTTCTGAAAGGTTTGTGGAGTGAGAGTGACTGGTTTATATTCAGGAGATAAACCATATTCTAAAAGAAGTTTTTCAAAAGAGGGTATGATATCTAATTTTTCAAGTCGGTCTTTAAAATCATCTTTAATCAATTCATAGCGATGACGATAGCAAGCAATATTTTTCCCAATGGTAATGGCGATAAAGTGGGGTCGCCGTCCATCTTCAGAATATTCTTTCGTTGGAAAATTGCGGACATAAGAAAGGGCTTGGTCTTGAGCATCTTTTTCTGATTTGCCTTCTTTCTTTGCCTCAATGAGAAGTATTGGTACCTTATCCCAATAATAGACTACATCCGGATGGTAAATAGTGCTTCCTATCCGCACCGGAATTTCCTGAATCTTTGTATGTTCGGAATCATCCGGTTGAGGATAACCATATTGAGAAGAAAGAGTAGGTAAAGCAAATTGAACTAAAAAGGAAATTTCGGGTCTTCTGCTATTTTGCCTCATTATAGGACATCCTTTCTTTCGCCTCTGATAACCGCTTCTGTTTTAGAGATTAAATCTTTGAGCATCTTCTCAGCAGTTTCAATATTTTTCTTATAATTCGCTTCATCATTTTTTGCTTTGGCTTCCATTGCCTTGTCGTGATAAACAGACATCTTTTTATATTCGGCCTCAATGTGAGATTGGACTTTCTCATGAAGGATAGGAATTTTAATCTTTTTCAAGAAATCTGTGCTCAACTTAGGAGAAGCTACCCCATGCATAAATTGCTTGATTTGTCCTTTGGCAAATGCAGTTTTCATAAATACAGTGACAAAATACGGATTTATATTTTGCACTTTAGCAACATACAAATCACCAGTACAAGAAAATTTAGGCGCTTTTTCAATAATCAAAGTACTACCTAATGTTGCTCCAGAATAAGCTATAATAATATCTCTATCTTTTAACTGTGTATGCTTAAGGCGTTCGTACGCGTTTTTGGAACAATAATATTGATTGGCACAATTATAACCAGTATTTAAAAATTCGGTTACTCTAAAATAAGGAATTGACTGTTGCCTATCAACCTTCTCTCCTAAAGATTGTCTTACATGATCTGGAAAAATTAAATGCCTGCTTGGTAAGAAATCTCTCAAAGTCTTCAATTCAATTTGTGTATTTCTAAAAATATCTTCTACACATGGATGCCAATAATGCACATCCCACCTACTGTGCGGTTTTTCCTCCATCAATTCCTTCATCGTTTTATCTACCCTTGCCATCACTGCCTCATTGCCTTGAGTATCTTTAATAACCTTTACTTTCTCTTTTATATTATTCATTCCAAAAACCTCCTTATAAAATTTAAATAGTTCTTTCAAGTTATCTATATCCTCTACTGCCCCTAAAAACACATTATAATCTAAATTATTTCTTTCTCCCCTCTCCTCAATCCTCCCCCTCAGGGGAGGAGAAGATAGGTGAGGATTTAACTTGTCTTTTTTTAATTTTCTCAAAAATAATATGCTTGTTTTTGCCGAAGTGCCCACATTCTTGAATGCACCCCGAGGAAGAGAAATTATTGCTTCTACTCTGGTATTATCGGTAATAAATTGACGGACATAATAAAGATTGGAATTAGCAAATATTCCATCAGGAAGGATTATGGCGATATATCCACCCAATTTAGTGAGTTGAATGAACCTATCAACGAAAAGAATTTCTATAGGAAATTTCTTTAGTTGCTCTCTATTTTTTCTGCCCAGTGTTTCAGGTAACAAAGATAATTGTTTTTCTTTGGAAAAAAATTTCCTCCAAATTTTATATTTGATGAGAGCATCTTCAAGTTCTTCATCTATCTTCTGTAATCCTACGCCTCCGTAAGGTGGATTTCCTACAACACAATCAAATTCGTGTAATCCGCCTGTTTTGTAAGGAAGGATATCTTTTGGTAATGGAATAAGTCCATTTTGTTTTTTAAAGTGTTTCCTCATAACTCTTTCGTCAGGAAAATAGGAAGAAAGAGTAATCTTGGACCAATTCTGGAAAGCCCTCTCATCAATATCAATCCCAAAGATATAGGGGGTATTCCATTGAGGATGCTTTCCGGTGAATCCTTTATCTAAAGCTATTTTTAAGAAGGTTCCTTCTCCACAGGCGGGATCAATTACGGAAGGATACTTCTTTTTTCCTGAAGGAAAATGCCAGCGATATCTCTCTTTATCCTCTTTTTTCTTCCACAGAAGAAGAATATCAAAAATAAAGCTAACAATTCGTTCATCGGTGTAATAAATACCTAAATCTTTTTTCTTCTTTTCTTCTGGGCTCATAATTAGAAAATCTTAAATTTGGTCACCGCAATAAGTCCCTCTTCGGTTTTTAGTTGGAATTTTTTCTCCAATTCCTCATACTCTTTTCGCTTTAGTTGATTACTTTCCTGCTTAAGTTTAATCTGCTCAACCCTGAGTCTATCCAGGGTGAGTTCTATCTCCTGAATTCTCCGATGGAGTTGACGACGTTGTTCATAATCTACCGAGTTATCTCTTCTACGATTGAGTTCTATTTTTTCGTCTTCTAATTTAACTATTCGGTCATCAACTCGCAAACTATAATCGCTGTAATAGCGGTTGATGCGGTCAATTTCACGGTCATAGAGTTTCTCATTACGATGTTGATATCTATCCAGTACACTTTTTTTCCAGTTTCCCCAAATATTCAGTAATTTTTCTTTATCTATTGGCGAGGAAGGTAAAGTTTCTCTTTGTTGCTCTGCTCTTAAAGAAAGAATATTTTCTGCTGTTTCTAATGGCAAAGGTTGGAACTCTTTTTCCTCCAAAATAAATGCTAATGGAGTAAGCAACTCATCCGTTTCTACTCCTATTATTTTTAATTTAAAAAGATAGATAAGTCCTTCTTTGCCGATAAGAGGTTTAAGGGGTGTATACCTTTTATCTGAATTCGAATAAAAGAAGTAATTGACTGGAATCGGAGAGGTGTTCATCTCTAACGACCGGATAATTGCTTCCTGTGCCAGAGGGTGTTCCCTATTCATCCGGAGAATTTTACCTATCTCTTCTTCCTTTAGTTCCCGGAATGCCAGTATATTTGCTCTATCTTTCAGAGAAAATAGAGTTTTTTCTTTGTCCAAAGGTTGAAGTTTCTTGCCAAAGTGACATTTACAAAGTCTCAGAAGGTTTTTGTCAAAAGCGTTAAGAGTTTCCCCCAATTCCATCTTGGTTTTTTGAAAAAGTTCCCTTACCGGTTCGTCAAGATATTCGGTTAACTGACCCCGAATGCTGATAATTTTTTCACTTATTTTGGACTGAACCGATTCCTGAAGTTTATCAAATGCGGCATCAATCTCCTCCAATGTTCTGCAAGATTGATAAATGCCCAAGATTCGCCTCTCAAAATCTATACCTGATTCTAAAAGACCCAAGACCTCATCTGATGAGCCAAAAAGACCATCAAACAAATGTAATTTCTGTTGTAATAATTCCAAAACTCTCTTGTCTGCTCTGTTCTTTGTATTAAGAAGGTTTACTACTAAAACCTCATATTTCTGCCCATAACGGTGGCAACGGCCAATGCGTTGCTCTACTCTCTGGGGATTCCACGGAAGGTCATAATTCATAACAATGTTACAGAATTGGAGGTTCAATCCTTCGCCACCGGCTTCAGTAGAAAGAAATACTTGTGTCCTTGTTTGAAAATTATAAATTAATGCCTGTCGGATATTAACATTGTATGTTCCTTTTTCCGCAGCTTCCGGAAATTCTCTTTGCCAAGTCTTAAATGCTTGATGGGCTTCTTTGGAATTATTGGAGCCATTAAAAATAGTACAGGTGATATTATTTTGTTCCAGCAATTTTTTTAAATATTCCTGAGTGCGCCTTGATTCAGTAAAAACAATAACTTTTTCTGGCCAGTGATTTTTCTGAGCAAGGGGAAAGATAGATTTTAACGCTTTCACCAGTGCTTCTCCCTTGCTATTCTTCTCAATAGATATTGCCAATTGATAATAAGATTGTAGTTCATCTATCTCCTTCTGAATATCCTCATCACTGAATTCTTCCTGGTCAATTGTTGATTTTGGCAATTTCTCTTCTGATTTCTCTATTTTTTCTACATCTACTTCTTCTAAATTTTCCATTAAATCTTCTTCAGAAAACAAATCAGGCTCTTCTTTTTCGTTATTAATTCGGTCAATTTCGCGCAGTCTCAACTCTGTTTTGAGAAAACCTATTAAATGCTTTAATGTAGCGGCGATAGCGAAAGAGGAACTGGCAAGAAGTTTTCGGTAAACCAGAATCATCAAATTCCTTTGAGTATGTTGAATAGCGGCCAATTTTGGTCTTTGTAGATAAGAAGAGACTTTGTTATAAAGTTCCATCTCTTCATTGGTAGGTATAAAATCTTGAGTTAAAGCCTTTCTCTCAGTAAATTTTACATACTCGGCTACCTGCTTTCTCAGGGAGCGAATCAAAACACCGCTAATACTTGTCTTTTCATCACCTTTGATGAGTGAGCGTAATGCTTTTGTCGTGCTTTTCGCCTCTCCCGAATCTCCTGATATGGGGTCAACAAACCTTTTTTTAAAGCTGTATTTGGTCCCTAATAATTTGTCATCAATAAAACTTACAATTCCATATAACTCCATCAAGTTGTTTTGAAGAGGGGTAGCAGTTAAAAGTAATTTAGGTGCGGAAAGAATAACTTTTCTGATTTCCCATGCCATTTTTGAAGCATCCCTGCTTTTATAAACATTTCTTAGACGATGGGCTTCATCAATTACAATACAATTCCATTGTTGTTTTTCAATTAGCCCAATTCTTTTATAACAGAATTGCAAAGAAACAATAAAGATTCCATCATAGGTAAGAGGCGCCTTTTGACCACTATTGACCCTCTCTGAAAAAGTGGGACCATCAATCACCTCTGATTCCAACCCAAAGTGGGTTAAGAGTTCATCCTGCCATTGCTTGCGTATGGAAGCCGGGGAAATGATAAGAATCTTTTGTTTGCCCTCCGCCCAGAGCTGGGAAATTATTATACCTGCTTCAATCGTCTTGCCAAGTCCTACTTCATCAGCCAGAATAGCCCCCCGTTGTAAAGGACTATCAAAAGCGTATTTTACCGCCTGTATCTGGTAAGGATTAAGTTGAATAGAAGATTTTGCTAATGTGGAGGATAAACGAACTAAATTACCTGCCATCTTTTTGAGGGTTAATTTTTCAGCAAGATAGCGTTGCATAAATATATTTTTCATTCCATATTTCTATATGTTTATATTTTACCATATTTTTATCTTTTTGTGGTGAGATCGTATTGAATCATCTAAAATGTAACCCTACGGCAATCGTTAAATCATATATAATGTAACCCTAAAAAGGAGGGTTACATTATGAACACAAGTGCAAAGATGCAGTACTTAAAAAGTATTTATCAGAGATACCAAAGATCAACGCGCATCGAAAAAAGAGAAATCCTTAATGAATTCTGTAAGGTCTGTAAATATAACCGGAAATACGCCATACGATTATTAAATGCACCAGCCCCTGATACAAGAAAAAATAAACCGAAAAGAGAGCGAGAAAATCTCTATGGTCATAGGGCTATATCTATCTTAGAAGCCATCTGGTCTGCCTCAGATTATCTCTGCTCCCAGAGACTGAAAGCTGCCCTCCCTTTGTGGGTTCCCTGGGTAAAACAGCGTTTCTATATCACCCCTAAGATTAAAAGACAACTGCTCTCCATAAGTTCTTCCACTATTGACCGCAGGTTGAGCCTTAAGAGAGGTAGAATCAAGAAGAGAATTTATGGTACCACTAAACCCGGAACTCTTCTTAAACATCAAATACCGATTAAAACAGATAACTGGGATGTCACCATTCCGGGATTCTTAGAGGTTGACCTTGTCAGTCATAGTGGCTCATCGGCAGAAGGCAACTTTATCCATTCACTCAATTGCACAGACATACATACGACCTGGACTGAAACAAGAGCGGTGATGGGTAGAGGTCAAACTATGACTCTTAAAGCATTTAAAGATATCAAAGAGCAACTTCCATTCCCTTTAAAAGGGATTGACTCTGATAATGGCGGGGAGTTTATAAATTATCATCTTAAAGCATTCTGCGATAGATATAAGATCCAGTTTACCCGTGGCAGACCTTACAAGAAGGATGATAATGCACACATAGAGCAGAAAAACTGGACACACGTAAGAAGAATATTCGGATATTTTAGATACGATACAGAAGAAGTTCTTGAGTTAATGAATGAGCTCTATCGTAATGAACTTAAATGGTTTACGAATTTCTTTCAGCCATCTGTAAAACTGGTTAAGAAAGTTCGCATCGGCTCTAAACTCAAAAGGATTTATAATGAACCTAAAACACCTTTCCAGAGAGTGTGTGAGTGTAAAGAGACTAAACCTAAAGAAGTAGCCCGACTTAAAAAACTTTTCCTCTCCTTAAATCCCTTTGAATTAAGTCAGAGGATAGAGAAAAAATTAACCAGAATACAGGGTCTGGCAACTAAAATAACAAAATTTCAAAGAACTTATTTACCCGAATATTCAGAAAAAGAAACTGCTCTTTATCCATCTAGCCCATGGTTACATTCTTAGATGATTTGACAGGAGATAGGTTCCTAATATTGCTCTACCAAATGAAGAAAAGGAATTATCTACAAAGGGAGAAGAGAGAATATGAACTTTGCCAAGCAAGAGATTGCGGAAATTACCAATTGTGATTTAATGAAAGGAGATTTGAAAAAAGCGATCAAGGGGGCGGACCTTTTTATCGGTGTCTCCGGCCCCAGTTTAGTAACCAGGGAAATGGTAAGGTCTATGGCAAAAGAGCCAATTGTCTTTGCGATGGCCAACCCTACCCCGGAGATTATGCCCAAGGCGGCTCTTG
>DAOVGU010000126.1 GCA_030672255.1 bacterium | reverse complement strand
GGTAAGTATCCTGGGCAACAGAAACCCGATTATCTTGCCCACACTTCAAATCATCGCGAAAAAGGGGTTCTATAACTATCACGCCAAGTATACCCCCGGAGAAAGTTTTCATCTTATCCCGCCAAAAATATCAGAAAGGTTTGTAAGGAAGGCCGAAGCAATAGCATTAAAAGCGCATCAACTGTTGGGATGCAGGGGCTTTTCCCGCACAGAAGTTATTATTGATAAAAAAGGAAATCCCTGGCTTCTGGATGTGAATACTATCCCGGGATTGACCGAAATCAGCCTCTTCCCGGATGCCGCAAAAGCAGCCGGTATCAGTTTTCCCGACCTCTGTGCTAAATTAATAGAACTGGGAATAGAGGAGGCAAGAAAAAAGTATGGAAAGAGGAAAGTTTAAGGTAAAGAAGAGAGCAAAGGTGAAGCAAGAGGAATGGAAAAGAATAAGAGTCAATCTCCGTAAGATTCTCGGCTTCTCTATCTTTCTTGGGATAATTATTATCTTCTTTCTTGCCCGTGAAGAATGTAAGAGATTCCTCTTTTCTTTCCCTGGCCTGGAGATTAAAGAAATTAAAGTAAGAGGAGTGCCCCGGGAAAAAGCGGATTATCTTATTAAAAGAGCGAATATTAAGAAGGGTCAAAATATCTTTAATCTGGACCTAAACAAACTTTCTTCCCGGCTTTCTCAAGAATTATTAATTAGAAAGGTAACAATATCTCGGCACTTACCGGAGAGCATCCTTATTGAGGTTGAACAACGAACTCCTTTTATCATTACTAAATGGAATGACCAAACCTTTGGCATCGATAGCGAGGGAGTAATTCTTCCCGAACCTCTTGGTTCTTCTTCATTCCTTGAGGTTAAAGGAATTCTTAAGAAAAGACCTTTCCTGGGGGAGAGAATAGATCTAGCCAAGATAGAGGTAATAACCGAAATCCAGGATCTATTTTCTAAAACTTTGCCTCACTTCCAGATTACCTCTCTTGACCTTTCTCGATACCGCAAAATTATTCTTTTCTCCAATAAAAATTGTTATTACCTTTCTGGAGAAAAATTAGCCAATAACCTTTCGCTTTTGCCGAGGCTTCTTGCAGATTTATCCCAAAAGGGTGTAGAATATGAATATATCGACCTTAGATTTAAAGACATTTATGTAAAAAGAAAAAATGAAAGATGATTTTGTTACCGCGTTAGATTTAGGAACAAGTAAGACCTGCGCCCTTCTCGGAAGAAAGGGAGAAAAAAATAAATGTGAAATTATTGGGGTTGGGTTTATTCCCACCTCAGGTTTGAGGAAGGGAGCGGTAATAGATTTAAGGAAAACCACCACCACAATAGAAAAGGCGGTGGAAAAAGCAGAAAGACCAAGAAATCTTACCGCTCATACCCTTTTTGTGAATATCGGTGGCAGTCACATTAAAGGGATAAACTGCCAGGGGGCGGTGGAAATCTCCAACAAAAACCAGGAAATTCTGAAAGAAGATGTTGAGAATAGTATTAAGGTGGCGAAAGCCTCCTCTGTCTCGACAGAGAGAGAAATCATTGCCACCATCCCCCAGGAATATGTCGTTGATACAGAAAGCGAAATTAAGAAACCGGAAGGAATGTTTGGCCGAAGATTGGAGGCAAAGATTTTCCTTGTCACCGGGGAAAAAAATTCTATTCAGAATGTGGAGAGGTGTATCTCGGGGGCCGGTTTCGGTTTGGAAGATATCCATTTAGGAGTATTGGCCAGTGCTGAGAGCGTTCTCACCCAACCAGAAAAGGAGATTGGAGCATTTTTTCTTGATATTGGTGGCGGAACGACCGATACGATCATTTATCTTAAGGGAGTGATCAAAGCCATAAATATTCTCCCCGTAGGAGGTGACCACATTACCAACGATTTAGCCATTGGTCTGAGAGTACCCATAGCCGAGAGCGAAAGGTTAAAAAAGGAATATGGCTGTTGTTTAGAATCCCTAATCACCGACCATAAATTGGAAATCCCGCTCATCGACAGTATGGGAAGAGTCTTTTCCAAAACGGGTCTTGCCTCTCTCGCCGAAATTATTGAGCCCAGAATGGAAGAAATCTTCCTTTTAACAAAGCGCATCTTGAATAGAAGTAGTTACAGTAGCCTCATCGGAGCCGGGGTGGTCCTTACCGGAGGTACTTCCCTCTTAAAAGGAGCCAAGGAATTGGGGGAGAAAATTTTTGAGATGCCGGTGCGGATTGGAAGACCGCGCAATATTATAGGGTTTGAGAAGAGTATCTACAATCCGATCTTCTCCACTGCGGTGGGTCTTCTTCAGTATGGACTGAGGAGGAGAGAGGCAAGAGAACATATCCCGAGATTCCCCCAGAACAACCCATTGGTAAGATTCTATAAAAAGGTAAGAAGAACATTTAGTGATTTCTTCTAAGTGAGGCTCGGGCAGTTTCTTAGGCGGCACGCTCGCAGAGATGCTCGCTATGGGCGACTTCTCTGTCCAGGCATTCATCCGTCGCCTAATGCCGCTACAGAAACTCCCTTACCTCTGTGTTTAAACCAATGTGAGGGCTATTTCTGGAGGCGTGCCTTGTTACCGACTCGCGCCCCTCTGTATCTCCCCAAAGGGGAGAACATTAAAGATAGAGACTTCGCTGGGAATGCTGTGCGAGGAATAACGAGCACTGTTTGGCACGCCCGCCGAGATGTGAGGCGGGCCGGACGGAACGAGAGTGAAGATTTCCTCGCTGGGGAAATCAAACGTGCCGCTGAAGAAGAGATAGTCCGAACATACTATGTTAAAAATTAAGGTAGATGAGGGGTTCGATAGGTTTGTAAAAATAAAGGTTGCTGGCATTGGTGGCGGTGGATGCAATGCTGTAGGAAGAATGACCCCTTCACTTTCAGGAGTGGATCTTATTGGAATTAACACCGATACCCAGGCATTAGCAAACTGCAATGTTCCCATTAAACTCCAGATTGGCCAGCGAATCACGGAGGGCCTGGGTTCGGGAGGAGACCCGGAGAAGGGTAAGTTTGCCGCAAACGAAGATAAGGAGCAGATTGCCAAACTCCTGAAGGGGGTAAATATCTGCTTTCTGGCCGTGGGATTGGGAGGGGGAACCGGCACCGGCGCCTCACCAATCATTGCTAAAATTGCGCGCGAGCAGGGCGCGATTACAGTGGCGGTGGTAACAACGCCATTTACCTTCGAAGGAGCAAAGCGGATGAACCGGGCCGAGCAAGGATTGATTGAATTAAAGGAAAATGCCGATACCCTTATTCATATTCCCAACGAAAAACTGTTTGAGGTTGTGGACAGAAAAACTACAATTCTCGATGCCTTCAAAAGAATTGACGATATCTTAAGCCAGGGGGTTTCCTCCATTATTGAGCTCATTACCCAGCCGGGGGTAATTAATTTAGACTTTGCCGATATAAGAACGGTGATAGAGAATGGGGGAGAAAGTATTATGGGCGTTGGCAAAAGTAAAGGGCCAGAAAAGACAGTAAATGCGGCCAAGGAGGCTATTACCAACCGTCTTTTAGAAGGAAAGGACATTGGTAGTGCCAAAAATATCCTGGTAAGCATCACCGGTGGGCCCGACCTTATCCTGCATGAAGTGAAGGATGCCGTCAGAACCATCAATAACAGTCTGCCTTCCCTTTCCCATACCATCTTCGGGGCGGTGATCGATGAGAAATTGAAAGATGAGGTAAAGATTACCGTTATTGCTACGGGACTATCTGAGAAAAAAGAGATTCTTCTCCCCCCCCAGAGAAGAGCCCGTGCCAAAAGGGAAAAGAAAGGTCCAACCCTCTTTGATGCGGTGGAGACAACCGTAATTGAGGGGGAGAATATCGATACTCCAACATTCTTAAGAAAGAGACAAAAAGACAGGAGGAAAACAGAAGAAGGCTAAGGGTGGATATTTACAAGCAATCCTCTCTCTTACCTTCACTCCTCTCACAGTTAATAAAGAAAAAGAGGATTTTAATCCTAAGCGATAATATAACCCATAGAATAGCCGCCGAGAGATGCGAGAAAATTCTAAAAGAGATTAAGGTATCTTCCCTCATTCTTTTTCCTCAGGGAAGTAAAAGGGTCTATGCGGAAGAAAAGTATCTTCCAGAAATTCTGAAAAGATCTCAAGATAGAAATGTTATTATTACTGTGGGAACAGGAACCATTACCGATTTAGGAAAGTATGCCGCTCATCAATTCAAAGAAGAGGTTTTTCCCTTGGTCTATCCTTCAAAAAAGATAAAAGAATATCTAAGAAAAGCAAAATGCCCTTTATGTTTTGAGCAAATTGGTGTAAATAAGAAATTGGCTTATAAGACAATTATCTATGCTCGATACATCAGAGGACGATTGACCATTTTAGACATCGCCGATGAATTGGGGATACTGAAAGAGACTGCTAAGGATTTAATCTAATGATCATAAAAAGAGAGCCGGATGAGATGCTCAGTTATCTGGAGGATAGCTCCAACTTCCAAAAGGGCAAGAGCGAGAGCCTTTATATTCCGGAGGATGAAAAAGAGGTAATTGAGACAATAGCCGACTGCAGCAATAAAAGGATACCTTTAACTATCTCAGGGGGAGGAACGGGAACGGTTGGTGGAAGAATCCCTCTGGAGGGAGCAATCCTTTCTGTAGAAAAATTAAATAAAATTATTTCCCTAAATAAAGAGAAAAAAAGAGCAATTTTACAAAGTGGAGTGATTATTGAGGATTTCTTAAAGACTTTAGAGACTCAAAATCTCTTTTATCCGCCCTTCCCTACCGAAAGAACAGCCTTTATCGGTGGAAATCTCTCCACCAACGCCTCGGGAGAATATAGTTATCGTTTTGGCTCAACAAGAGGTTATGTGAAGAAGATAAGGGTGATTCTCTCTTCTGGAGAAATTTTAGAGATAGAAAGAGGAAAATGTTTTGCCGATATAAATGGAGATCTCCAGATAGGTGATAAAAAAATAAAGGTTCCTTCCTACGTTACTCCCGCTATTAAATGTTCTGCCGGCTATTTCTCCCGGTCAGGAATGGATCTAATTGATTTATTCATTGGCTCAGAAGGAACCCTGGGAGTGATTACTGCGGCGGAAGTGCAGTTAATTCCGGCTCTTTCTTCTCCATTTATAATGATAATCTTCTTTAAAGAAAATGAAATCCTGAAATTTATCTCCGAAGTTAAGGGAGATAAAAAATTATCTCCTCTTTCCCTGGAATATTTTGATAAAGGCAGCCTGGGCTTCCTAAAAAAGGACTTTCCCAATATACCGGATGAGAGATGTGAGGCTCTTTATATTGAACAAGAAGAGGGCGAAAATATTTTAGAGGAATGGGCAAATCTGATAGAAAAATATGAAGTGATTGATACCTGGATAAGCCAGGATAAAAAAACTCATCAGAAACTTATTAATTTTCGTCATAGACTTCCCGAGAATATCAATGACTATTTCAAGAAGATTAAATCGAGAAAAATGGCTCTTGATATTGCCGTTCCCGAAAATTCCTTTAAGGAACTTTTTGACTTTTATCAGGCTTTAAGGTTAAATAACCCTCAGATAGAGACCGTTCTCTTTGGTCATATTGGAGAAAACCATTTGCATTTTAATTTCTTTCCCCGGGATGAAAAAGAGAGAAAAAAGGTTGCCAAAGTTTGTGAAGATGCGATTAGAAAAGGAGTAGGTTTAGGAGGAACCGTCTCTGCTGAACACGGCATCGGAAAGTTAAAGCATAAATATTTAGAGCTAATGTATGGGGAAAAGGGTATTTTTGAGATGGTAAGGATAAAAAAGGAACTTGATCCCTATTGCATCTTCGGTTTAGATAACATCTTTCCTAAAAGTTTGCTTATGTGAAGGGAGGGTCAATTATGGCAGAAGAATTGAGACTATTAAGGCAAAAGGAATACCAAAAGACAATGAGGTTTTTAGAAGATGCTTATGGACATTCGTCCAATATTTTTGCTTACGCCCATCCGGCTGTCTGGGGAGAGGATACCTGGTCTCCGGAGAATATCTCGGTGATCACCAAAGATAATAGAATTGTCAGTTTAGTCAGACTTCTTCCTTTAAACTTAATTGTAGGAGAAAAAAGGATTAAGACCGGGGGAATCGGGGGGGTGGCTACTGACCCCGAGGCGAGAGGAAAGGGCTATATGGCTAAACTTTTGCATTACAATATCAAAAGGATGAAGGAGGAAGGTTATTCTCTTTCAGTTCTTGGAGGAGATAGGTATCGTTATGGAAACTTTGGCTGGGAATATGGAGGAAGACAGGTCAACTTGAGTATAAGTAGTCGCTCTTTAAACAAGGCGGGAATAAAACCAGCAAATAGAGTTAAGCGTTATCAGGGGGAAGAAGATATATTGAAAAAGATTATCCAGGTGCACGAGAAGCAACCTTTAAGGGTAGAAAGGAACAAAAAGGACTATCAACTTCATTACCAAAAAATAGGCACTACCCTTTATTGGGCGGAAAGCAAAGGAAATTTTGCTTACATAGACCTCTCCGGTGAGTGTCAAGCCAGCCAGGTGATAGAATGGGGAGGAGATGAAAGAATCATCTCTTCTATTGCCGCTTACCTTTTAAACCGCTTCGGCTCCTCAAGTATGACTTTTCCTGTTCCCGTAAGTAAAAAATTTCCTAAAATCCTCTTTGAACTATCGGCTGGCTGGTCCTTAACTATCGTCAATTCGGTTAAGATTATTAATCTAAAGGAGACTCTAAAAGGGTTTTTACCGCAGATTGAGGAGAAATGGGACAGTTGCGAGAAGGAAGAGATAAGTTTTCAGATAAGAGAAAGTGGCGAGGCCGCTACGCTAATTTTGGCTAAAAACTGCTCTATTGAAGAAAGAAAATCTAAAAACTTAATTTCCCTTCCGGAGAAGCAGATGGCCGGACTTTTCTTCAACTTTATTCCGGCAACATGCTTCTCATCGGGCAGATCCACTTTTCTCTTAAACAAAATATTTCCCCTCGACTTCTACATCTGGCCCTTAGACCATATTTAAGGAGGTCCACAAAATGAAATTTGGAATCTGTAATGAGATGTTTAAGGGATGGGACTTTGAGAAGATTGCTAATTATGTGGCAAAACTTGGTTATCAAGGAATTGAGATTGCTCCTTTCACTCTTGCCGAAGACGTTAAGGATATTTCTGCCGCAAAGAGAATAGAAATTCTCTCTCTGGCTGAGCAAAATAACTTAGAGATTATTGGACTTCACTGGCTCTTAGCATCACCAAAAGGGTTAAGTTTAAGCTCCCCAGAAAAGAAAATTCGGGAGAAAACGACTGACTACCTTAAAGATTTAATCAACTTCTGTGCCGACTTAGGCGGTAAATTGATGGTCTTTGGCTCTCCCAAGCAAAGGAATATCTTCCCCTCCTCTACCTATGAGGATACTTATAATTATCTAAAGGAGGGGTTCTTGAAAATTTTACCATTAGCAGCAGAAAGAGAGGTCACCATTGCTTTAGAGCCTTTAGCCAAGACGGAAACCAATTTTATCAATACGGCTGCGGAAGCAATAAAGATGATAAAAGAGATCAACCATCCTAATTTTAGGCTCCATTTAGATGTGAAGGCAATGAGTGGTGAAGAGAAACCTATTCCAGAAATTATTGAATCATCCAAAGGTTATTTAACTCATTTCCATGCCAATGACCCTAATCTCCTGGGTCCAGGATTTGGCAAGGTAGATTATCAGCCGATTAAAAAGGCTTTGAAGAAGATAGGTTATAACGGATACCTTTCTGTAGAAGTCTTTGACTTTAGCCCTGGCCCAGAGGTTATCGCCGAGAAAAGTATTGAATATTTAAAAAAAATTTAGATAGAAAGGAGAAAGATGAAAAAGAAAATTGTGGTAAAAGCGGGTTTTCATCAAAGGAGATTCTGCCCGATAAGTTTTAACATCGGGGAAGGTTTAGAGAAGGTTAAATTGCTTGATTTAGAGAAGAATCAGGAAATCCCTTGCCAGGATGAAGGAGGAAAACTTTTCTGGATTATTGAGGATTTAGCCGAAGGAAAGGAAAAGGAATACCTTCTTTCAGATGAAAAAGAGCAAGAATTTCCTCAGGTAGAACTGGAGAAAAAGGCAGATACAGTTGATGTAAGGATAGGAGAGAATCTCTTTACTACTTACCATTTTGGAAAGGATTGGGTGCGCCCCTTCTTAAATCCGGTTATTGGACCAACGGGAAGGTCTTTAATCCGGGAACTATTTGATAAACCGGAGCCACCTGACCATGATCATATTCACCATCGGGGTATTCTTGTTGCCCATGGAGATGTCAACGGGGTTGATGACTGGAGTGAGGAAAAAGGTCATGGCTTCATCCGGCATAATTCCTTGAAAGAACTTTCCTCAGGAGCTGTCTACGGGAAAATTATTGCAGAGAATTCTTGGGTTTCTAAAGAAGAAAAAAAGGTACTTACTGAGATAAGAGAAATGAAGTTCTATAACATCTCTGAGGTCAGAATCATCGACTTTGAGATAATCTTTAAAGCAACCGAAGGAAAAGTTGTTTTTGGGGATACAAAAGAAGGAGGAATTATCTCGGTGCGGATGGCAACGTCACTACGCGGAGATAGAGAAGGCAAGATCGAGAATGCTTTTGAAGGGATTAATGAGAAGGAAACCTGGGGAAAAAGAGCGCCCTGGTGTGATTACTCTGGTCCGCTTGATTCGGAAAAGGTGGGCTTAACCGTCTTTGATAATCCGGATAATTTCAGATACCCAACCTACTGGCATGTAAGGGACTATGGTCTGATGACGGCTAATCCCTTTGCTCTTTCTTATTATTATAACGATAAGAGCAGAGATGGCTCCCATACATTAGAAGCAAATAAAGAGTTCAACTTTTCCTATCGGATTTACATCCACAAAGGAGATGCTAAAGAAGGAAAGGTGGCTGATAACTTCAATAACTATGTCAACCCTCCTGAGGTTGATACAATGTAGTGGCCGAGTTTACTCGGTAGAATTCACCAGTGGCAAAGCAAGCTTTGCCACTACAGATAATAATTGGAGACTTTCCCCACGTTAAAACATGCTTGAGCAATTTAAAAAATTATTTCCCGAGTATCAGATTTACCCAAAATCTCTACGCCAGAAAAAGAAAGACTCCTTTTTTACAGTCAGAGACAATCGGCAAAAGTATTTGGTAATCTACAGCAAGAAAAATAAAGAGTTTGAAGGGAAAGATTTAAAGGAGAATCTTAAGCTGGGTTATCTGAATCACAACAACAGCGAACTCCTCAGAGAAATCTTTCCCGAGATTCATCCAGTTTCCTCTAAGATGAAAGCTTCCTTTGGCTTCAGCAGTCCGTCAGGGAGATTACCCGCACCCAAAGAAGCATGGAGGATGTGATGGACAGTTGCATCTGGGGGCTCTTAGAGGCAGGATATAGAGGCGAATGGGGAGCCGATGCCGACCACATCAAGGATGGCTTTCACCTTAAAAAGGGTATAGAAGTGGGTTTTTCTATGTTTACCATTGACATTTCCGAGCAGATTAAAAATCCTTTTAAAATGTCTTCAATAGAGCAAGAGAGTTATTATTCCTCCATCCCGAAGGTAAAGGAGATAGAAAAATTTTTCTTAAATAAGGAATATTCTATTGGCAAGAAATCGTATATCTTTACAGAATCGGAGCTCAAAAGAATTATTCTCACCTTTACAGAAGGATTAAATTTTGCGAGAGAATGCTATTCTGTATTAAAATCTTCTAAAAATGATTTTGACTTTGAAATTTCAGTAGACGAAACTGAGGTTACCACTCCTCCCCTTGACCATATCTTTATCGTGGAATGCTTAAGGAAAAATGGGGTTGAACTTACCAGTTTAGCTCTTCATTTCCCTGGCGAGTTTGAGAAGGCGATAGATTATAAAGGAAGCATAGAAGAATTCGAAAAAGGTTATAGAGAGCACTATTTGATTTCTCAATCCCTTGGGAATTATAAACTGAGTCTTCATTCTGGGAGTGATAAGTTTTCAATCTATCCAATTATTCATAAAACTAGCGACACCTTTCATATCAAAACATCCGGTACCAGTTGGCTGCAGGCAATAGGAACTATTGTGATAAAGAACCCTCCCCTCTATCGAAAAATTCATAGATGCGCTCTCCGAAATATAGAGAAAGATAAGGCCTCCTATTCTGTCAGTCTTGATCTGGGTAAAATTCCGCCACTTACTAATCAATTTACCTTCAGTAGGAATATGGAGAGCCCAAACCTGCATTTGACACACTCCCAAATTTCATCAATAGAGGGTCTTTCCGACGAAGGGTTGGGGAAGCTATTTTCTCTTCCTGATGTCAGACAGTTAATTCACATCACCTACGGCTCCATTCTTTCTAAATTTCGAGAAGAAATTTACAATTCTCTTTTTCTTTATGAAAAGGAACATTACCAGCTGGTAGAGGAACATTTAAATAAACATTTAGACCTATTAGAGGTGTAAAATGGAAAAGATAAAGGTTATTCATTTAGGGGTAGGAGGTAGAGGTGTCTGGCCAGTAAATCTATTTAAGGAAAGGGATGATTTTGTCTCGGTAGCCTATGTTGATGTGAACAAGGAGGCAATGGAGAAGGCCTCCGCTATCTCCGGTCTTTCTCCCGAGAAATGTTTTTCCAGTTTAGAGGAGGCGTTAGAAAAGGTTGAGGCGGATAGCGTATTTGTCATTACTCCTCCGCAATTACACAGCAAGCAATGTCTGCAGGCAATTGAGGCGGGCAAACATGTTCTCGTGGAAAAGCCATTTACCCTGTCTTTGAAGGAGGCAAAGGATATTGTCAGCAAAGCAGAAGAGAAAGGACTAAAGATTGTTGTCGCACAAAATGCTCGTTATTCACCTCTGAACAAAAAATTGGCTAATTTAATCAAAGAAGAAATTTATGGAAAACCTTCTTTTGGTCTGCAGATAAATCTTTCCTGGCGACCGGGTGTTCATCATTCCGGGAAGGTCAGACATTCCTACCTCTGGGAAAGAAGTGTCCACGATTTCGATACCATCCATTCATTTTTTAACAGTAGACCAAAAAGGGTCTGGGGCCGCAGTTTCAATCCTTCCTGGAGTCCATATGAGCATGGGGCATGCAATTACACCTGGATAGAGTTCGAAAATGGGGTTATCTTTGGTGTTATGGCTGGTTTTGCGGCTCATAGCACAAAAAGCCTTCTGAATATTGAATGTGAAAAGGGCTCCTTAGAGGTTATTGGCGGCCAAATTCATCTCAGAAGACCAGAGAAAACTGAGGATGAAATTCTACCCATAGAGGAAGGAGAAACTCCGGAATCAATTCTTTTAGATGGGTTTTATAAATACATCAGCCAAGGGGTTGAACCCCCTTTTTCCGGGAGGCAGAACCTCAAGACGATTGCTCTGGTGGAGGCTTCTGGCATTGCCTCAGATGAAGGAAAGATTATCGAGGTCTCCGAGGATTTAGGCCTTCTTTAAATATTCCTTATCCCAGACAGGGTCGGTTAACTCATTATATTTGCGGTTATACTCAGGCATCTTTTCTTCTTCAATAAAAGAGAGATAGGTCTTTGCTCCATCATCTACTGGCTCTGCTTCTGTCCTCTTTACAATGTCATAGAAAACCTTAGAATTATCACGGATAGGACAGGGAGCCAATAGATTACCACATTTCTCCTTTGGTTGGTTTATCCAATAAGAAAACTGCCATTTCCGTATGCTAGAGAAGAGGGGAGACTTAATTACATCGGTAAGGGTTTCTCCTCTGCTATATACCTGATAAATATTGCCGTAGTTTTTGTCAGCGAAGGGTATGAAGACGCAAGGGGTAATGGTACCATCCCACATAATATAAAAGTAACCTCCTCCCCGGGCAGCGGCCATACAGCCATCGGAGGCGGTGCCTGAATTCCAGAAGTCGGCGATAAATATTCTTTCCTCGGTTACCTTCTTCCAGATTCTTCTGTACATCTGCACTCTTTGTTCCGGAGTAACCATTAAACTTAGAGAAGGATTTCTCCCGATGGGCATATACTGGAAATACCAGCCATAAAAGGCACCTTTTTCCTTAAAGAAAAAATCTATGAATTTATCGGAGAGGAGAATATCGGCATTATTTGCGCAAGGGGTTACTGAAATACCAAACATCACTCCGGCCTCTTTTAAATTATCCATGGCTTGCATGATTTTCTTCCAAACACCTTTTCCTCTTCTCTCATCGGTTTCCTTTTCAAATCCCTCTACGGAAATAGCCGGAGTAAAATTACCTAATTTACCTAACTGCTCAGCCTTCTCCTTATTTATTAATGTGCCGTTGGTATAAGCCATAAAATAGGCATCATCGTGCTTAGCCAGGATATCCATTAAAGTTTTGTCCTTGTCTTTATACATAAAAGGCTCTCCTCCGGAGATGACAAAGAAATGGGCGGCAAATTCCCTTTTCATATCGGTAATTATTCGATCAAAAATCTCATAATTTAGGATATGTCGGGTATAAACATCCCCGGCGTAACAACCCTTGCATTTTAGATTACAGACATTGGTCGGAGAGATGGTAACAAAGCTAGGTGGTCGGAATCCATGGGTCTCCTTAAATTCTCTTCTCGTATGGATACCCTCCACAAAGATTTTAGAAAGGAATATACCAACCAATTTTCTTATACATTCTCGGGATATACTATTACTGGATAGAACGCGGTCCATAGAATTTAATAAAGCTCGGGACATATAGTAACGGTCTTCTTTGAGTTTCTCCGGTCGGTCCGGACCTTTAAGGGACATTTTATAAGTAGACTCCTCAAGGGCTTTGATTAATGCTTTTCTGGTTCTTGAATTTCTCAAACCCATATTTATGATGCTGGTAATAAACTTGGAAGAAGGTCCTTTCTCCATAATATTTAATACTTTTTCCTCTAAATTCATTTTTCTCTTTATTCTCAATTATACAATTTTTGCAAGAAAATTTAAAGTCTTTTTCCGATTTCCATTACCACCGCGCTAAAGATGCCAACGGTAAGATTATCATTAACCGGAAGAGGAAGAAGTTCAACCAAGGTAGCCGCAAATGCACCGGAGAGAAGAATAAGAGGCTCAATTGAAAGTCCAGGGAGAGCCAGGAGAATCAGGCCTGCTAATAAATCAATGGCTAAAAATGCTAAACTTCCCTCCAGGGTTTTTCCCTTAAATAGTTTGATTCTACCATATTTAACGCCGACGATAGTGGAAGCGGCATCACCGAAGATAAAAAAGAAGAGGCTCGCAATAGCAATACTCCTTTCAAAGAAGAGAATTAATATAAAGGCAGCAATCAAAAAATAGGTAGTCCCGGTAAGCCTTCCCACCTTTACTTTAAATATTCCACCGAGATGAGCCAATACCCATTTATAGACACCGGGATGCTTTAATCTTTCAATCTCAAAGAAGACCATCAAGGAAAGAAAGAAACCGGTAACGATAAGAGCGGGAATCTTAGAAGAGAAATAATAGGTAAGGGGAAAGATAGGGCCCATTACCAACCGATAGGTCTTTCTTTGCCAGAGAATCATCTTTTTATTGTTTCTTTTAGAGCGGTAATATTAGCCAAAGCGCCAATGCCAATTAAAAAAAGAACAGCCCCCCGCTGGTTGCGGCCCCTTGTCCTCCTTTAAAGGAGAGAAAAACTGACCAGCAATGGCCAGCGACAGCGGCCACACCAACCAGAGCAAGAAAGAGAA
>DAOVGU010000130.1 GCA_030672255.1 bacterium | reverse complement strand
CCCCTTTTTTTTAACTTTCTTTTTTACCAAAATTATCTCAAAAATTTTCTTTAAATAATAAACACACGACTCAACCCTAACTCTCTTTATAAAATTAGATTACTCCTTTACAAGGATGGGACAATATCTATCACCTATCATAAAATAACGCAGGATAAATCCTGCGACTACCAGGTAGCCGCAACCTTCAGGTTGCGAAGAAATAACTTTAAAATTCCATACAATAAAATAGAAAAAGAAGGAAAAAACTCTCCGAAATTGGCAACCATCTCAAATTATCGAACACTATCTTCCGACATCTTCCTGCACCATAAAACTACTCATAGAAAATTATATGATAGGGAATATCAAAAATATAAAAAATTAGGGCATTACGATGTGATTTTTCGCAATGAGAAAGATGAGGTTACCGAAGGGGCTATCTCCAACATCTTCATTAAATCAGGCAAATTCTATTACACACCACCTCTTGCTTGTGGGCTGCTTAATGGAGTTTATCGTAGATATCTTCTCAAAAAAAAAGCGAATTTTCGCGAGAAGGTTTTAACCCAGGATGAACTAAAAAATGCGGAGCAGGTTTATCTTACCAATTCTGTAAGAGGAATACAGCAAGTTGACCTTAAGTTTAATTTGTGATAAAATGCATAATCTATGAAGCTCGCGGTGACCGGGAAGGGTGGAGTAGGTAAGACTTTCCTGGTTGCTATTCTTGCCAAATTATTTGCGGAGAAAGAAAGAGAAGTTTTTGCCATTGATGCCGACCCTGACGCTAATCTCGCTCTTACCCTGGGATTTCCTAACCCTTCCGAGATTACCCCTTTAATCAAGATGAAAAAGTTAATTGAGGAAAGAACGGGGGGAAAAATTGGCACCTCTAACCCCTATTTTAAGCTAAATCCTAAGGTGGATGATATCCCGGATAAATATTTCCTTTCCCACCAGGGAATAAATTTAGCGGTTATGGGTTTGGTAAGAGGAGGTGGAGCAGGGTGCACCTGTCCGGAGAACGCTTTTTTAAAGGCGCTTCTCCGTCATTTAGTAGTGGAGCGAATGGAGGCTTTGATCCTGGATATGGAGGCTGGAATAGAGCATTTAGGCCGGGGTACGGCCGAGAGCGTAGATAGCTTAATCGTGGTCGTTGAACCGGGCCGGTCCAGTATAGAAACAGCCTATAAAATCAGGGATTTAGCCAAAGAGATAGGTATTCCCAAGATTGAAATAGTAGGGAATAAAATTCGAGAAAATGGTGATAAAAAATTTATTTTGGATAACCTGAACGGTTTTAACTTCATAGGATTTATTCCCTATAATGAGAAGATAATTGAGGCCGACTTAAAAAATATTCCTTTTTTTGAGTACTGTCCGGAAATACTTGAAGAAGGAAGAAAGATTCTTGCGAAATTGGAGTGAAAAATGGAAGAGAAAAAGGATATTACAAAGACCGAAAAATTACAGGAATCAATTAATTGGAGAAAGAAGCTAAGAAATAGAGAGGATATGCTTAAGTACTTACAAACTGGAGAAAGATATTGGTTCTCCAAAGATTGGTATGGAAGTGAGAAGAGAAAAAATTCAGCATAATGAGGGATATAGCGACCCTAAAGGGTCGCACTACATAAACATATTTGAATGTAGTGCGAGGCTTTAGCCTCGCCAAAAATGGGAGTAAAGATGGCATGGGATGTTCCAAAGATTTCCTATTCGGGAAAGATAAAGGAGATTAAACTTGGCAAAGGGGAAAAAGAGGTAACCATCGGAGGGGAGACCTCATACCCTTTTCACCTTTTTGAAGGAGAAATGCCCCATAAGCCGGTGATTGCATTTGAGGTTTATGATAGCAAACCGGAGGAATGGCCCCCTGCAGTTATTCAACCCTTTCAGGATGTGATTGACAATCCCGCCGCCTGGGCTAAAAAATGTATAAGTGAGTTTAATGCGGAGTTGATTTGCTTGCGGTTGGTCAGTACTGATCCCAATGGTTTGAATAAGTCGGCCGATGAGATAGCACCACTAATTAAAGAGGTTGCCGATAGTGTTGAGGTTCCTTTAATGGTCTGGGGCTGTGAAAACGATGAAAAGGATGCATTAGTTCTGCCAAAGGTAGCCGAGATTTGCCAGGACAAAAGATTGATTTTGGGACCGGCCACCGATAAGAATTACAGGAAAATAGGAGCTGCCGCCATTGCCTATAAGCATACGGTGGTGGCCTCCACCCCGATTGATATTAACCTTGCCAAGCAATTAAATATTCTTCTCGGGGATTTGGGTGTACCGGATGAGCAGATTATAGTTGACCCTAACATTGGCGGTTGTAGTTTGGGTTATGGGTTAGAATATACCTATTCGGTAATGGAGCGTGATCGCCAGGCTGCCCTTACTCAACAGGATGCGAAGTTGCAATTTCCGATGGTGGCTAACTTTGCTACCGATGTCTGGAAGAAGAAAGAAACCAAGACAAGCCAGAAGGATGACCCGAAATTGGGCAATGAAGCCAACCGGGGCATTCTTTTAGAGGCCTTAACCGGGGTAACATTGTTATTAGCCGGTGGTGACCTGTTAATTATGAGACATCCAGAGAGCATAAAATTGGTGCGAAAGGTGATAAACGATTTAGTCAAGAAAGAATGAAAAGACTGTTTGTTGATATTGAGCGGTGTCTTTCCTGTAGAAGCTGCGAAATTGCCTGCGCCGTTGAACATTCCTCATCAAAGGACCTTTTTTCCTCCCTGCAAGAAGAGCCGAGACCTCGCTCCAGGACAAAGGTAGAAAGGGATACAAAACTTCAAACCTTTCCTTTACAGTGTCGACATTGCGAGGAGCCATATTGTATCGATGCCTGTATTTCGGGCGCTGTTTTTAAGGATTCAGAAACGGGGCTGGTGCTTTTAGATGAAGATAAATGTGTTGGCTGCTGGATGTGTGTGATGGTTTGTCCCTTTGGGGTAATCAGACCGGCTAAAGAGAAAAAAATAGCTTTGCGCTGTGACCTCTGTCAGGATGAGGAAATACCGGCCTGTGTAACTGCCTGCCCGACAAAAGCATTGTTTTTTGGAGAACTGGAGGATTTTAAGAAAAGGCTATCAACAAGAAGAAAAGATGTGAAGTTAAAAAATATATGGATTACTTAATCATTGGTAATTGTGCCGCAGGAATAAATGCGGTAGAAGCAATAAGGAAGAAGGATCAGAAAAGTAAAATCACAGTTATCTCCGATGAAAATTACCCTGCCTATTGTAGATGCTTGATCTCCAATTATCTTGCCGGTACTCATCAGGAAGAAAATCTCTTGTTAAGAGAGAAGAATTTTTATAAAGACAACAGGATGGAATTGATTTTGAATAAGAAGGTGGAAAGTGTAAAACCAGAAGATAAAAGGATAGTTCTTTCCGATGGTAAAGAGTTAAAGTACGATAAACTCCTTATCGCTACCGGTGGCAGTCCCAAATTTTTAGGGGTTGAGGGCGAAGATAAGTATGGGGTATTCGGTTTCCGGACACTCAATGATGCCAAAGAAATTTTAAAGTTGATTCCCCGGGCAAAGAAGGTTTTGGTCTTTGGCGGAGGGTTGATTGGCTTAAAGGCGGGCTATGCTTTGAAGCAACAGGGTATGGATGTGGAAATTATTGTAAAGTCGCCCCGCGTTCTTTCCCAGGTTACAGATAACGATTCCGCAGAGATGGTCAGCCGCTGGCTTATGGAAAATGGCATTAAAATCAGGACGGGTCTGGCGCCAAAGAAAATTTTAGGCAAGAAGGAGGTTGAGGGTGTCCTTTTGGATAATGAAGAAAAAATGAATTGCCAGATTATCATCATCGGTAAAGGTGTGCGTTCCAATATGGATTTGGTTAAAGATAGCAAAATTCAGACTCATTGGGGAATCATTACCAATCAATATCTCCAGACAAATGTGGAGAATGTCTATGCCGGGGGTGATGTCGCCGAAACAACAGACCTGATTACCGGTGAACCGACAATCAACGCCCTCTGGACAGCCGCCGCTGAGCAAGGAAGGATTGCTGGCTTAAATATGGCCGGAGAAAGAAAAAAGTATCCCGGCTCAATCGCGGCAAATTCGATTGATTTTTTTGGTCTTCCCATTATCTCTCTGGGTTATGTGAGGGTAAAAGAAAAGGGCTATGAAGAATTTGTTCGCAGTCAACCCAAAAAGTATCAATATAAGAAAATTGTTCTTAAGGGCAAAAAATTGGTAGGGGCTGTCTTTGTTGGCAATATTGAAAATGCCGGTGTCTATTTAGCACTAATTAGAAGAAAGGTAGATATATCCGGGATAAAGGATATTCTGCTGGAGGACTGGTTTGACTATAGCAAGGTAAGTGAACTGTTAGAGCAGAAAGAAGGTTTCCGAGAAACGGTCTCTTTGCAAGGGAATCCAATTAAAATGGCATAATATTCCTTTAAATAAAGGTTCTGTAGTTGCCTCATTTATGAGGCAGAGCCAGAAATGCACGATAAATCGTGCCACTACAATTTTGTTAATTAAGCAGCTTAAATAGGAGAAATATGAAAGAGAGAAGCATTGATAAAACGGTAGAGCCTTTAATAAAGAAAGCCAAAAAGGATGGGGTAGAGACTGCTTGGGATCGGTTAGAAAACCAACTTCCTCAATGCGGATTTGGAGAGCTTGGTATCTGTTGCAAGAATTGTAGTATGGGTCCCTGCCGGATTGACCCCTTTGGTGAAGGTGCCCAGAAGGGTGTCTGCGGAGCAACCGCCGATACGATTGCGGCGCGAAACTTCATCCGCATGGTCGCGGGAGGGGCAGCGGCCCATTCCGACCATGGTCGGGGGGTAGCGGAGACCCTCCTTGCGGTAGCCAATAATGAGGCTCCTGACTATAAGATTAAGGATGAACAAAAACTTGTTGCCGTAGCCTTAGATTTCGGTATTAAGGTAGAAGGAAGAAGTACCCAGGATATACTCAAAGATGTAGCAAATGCTGTTCTCGCAGAATTTGGCAATCAGGAGGGGGAGATTCGTTATCTTAAAAAGGCGCCGTTGAAGCGTCAGGAGATCTGGCGCAAAAAAGGAATTGCTCCCCGAGGAATTGACCGGGAGATTGTTGAGATTATGCATCGGACACATATGGGTGTTGACCATGACCCGGAACATCTTTTACTTCAGGGGATGAGGGCATCCTTAGGAGATGGTTGGGGAGGTTCAATGCTTGCCACAGATGTCCAGGATATCCTCTTTGGGACACCGGAGCCGGTTTTAGGAACGGCTAATCTTGGCACTCTTTGCGAAGATGAGGTAAATATTCTTGTTCATGGCCATGAGCCTTTACTTTCAGAGATGATTGTGGAGGCAGCCTCCGATAAGGAACTTTTAGAGCTGGCTAAATCTAAAGGGGCGAAAGGGATAAATATTGTTGGTATGTGCTGTACGGGACTGGAGATGCTGATGCGCCATGGAATCCCTGTTGCCGGCAATTTCCTTCAGCAGGAGTTGGCCGTAGTTACCGGAGCAATAGAGGCGGTGGTGGTGGACATTCAGTGCATTATGCCGGCTCTCGCCAATGTAGCGCAATGTTACCATACCAAGATTATCAGCACCTCCCCAATAGCTAAATTCCCTGGCACCATTTATATCGAGTTCCACGAGAAAAATGGTTTGCAGATGGCAAAAGAAATTATAAAAATAGCGGTGGAAAATTTCCCTAATCGTCCTCCTAAGATTGATATACCAAAGGAAAAGATTGAACATATCTCCGGCTTTTCTTATGAGACGATTAATTATCTGCTTGGCGGTCTCTATCGAGCCTCGGTTCGACCCCTCAATGATAATATTATCAATGGAAGAATCAGAGGGATAGCCGGGGTAGTGGGATGCAATAATCCCAAGGTAAAGCATGATTGGGTTCATATCGAGATGGTAAAGGAGTTAATCAAAAATGATGTTATCGTCTTACAGACAGGCTGTTCGGCCATTGCCTGCGCTAAGGCAGGGCTAATGCTACCTGAAGCAGCGAAAAAGTATGCGGGGGCTGGACTTGCTGAAGTTTGTGAGACGGTGGGGATTCCTCCTGTGCTTAATATGGGCTCCTGTGTGGACAATGCCCGCATCCTCATCGCTGGCTCGGCGGTGGTGAAGGAAGGAGGATTAGGAGACGACATTAGCGACCTACCGGCCGCGGGAGCTGCTCCGGAGTGGATGAGTGAAAAGGCGATCTCCATTGGCCAATACTTTGTCGCCTCGGGCGTCTTTACCGTCTTTGGTGTTACCTTTCCAACCCTGGGCGCCAAAGAGACTACCGAAATTCTCTTCAAAAAGATGGAGGGTATTGCCGGGGCAAACTTTGCCTA
>DAOVGU010000142.1 GCA_030672255.1 bacterium | reverse complement strand
ACGAAGTGTCATTCCGAGTGGAACGAGGAATCTCTCTCTTCAATGAAGTAAGAGATTGCCACAGCCTTCGGCTTCGCAACGACTTCGTCGGATTGCTTCACTTCGTTCGCAATGACGTGGTTGACTGAGTACTTACCTTTTCTCTAAACTTCCACAGGTCCTGGAGTTTCAAGTTTTCATGTAGTGCGAGGCTTCAGCCTCGCTAATAAGCGACCCTAAAAGGGTCGCACTACAGTTCGTATCCAAGTTTATAACTGAACTGGTACAGCGGGTGCGAAATTTTGCATCATTTTCCTGAATCGTTTTCCAGATAAGACTTCTATTGATAATTTTATATTTTTCTTTTAGGACTAAAAACTTCTTCCCTATCTCTTTCAGAAAGTCCAGATAAAATTTGTCCCTTTCGACCGGAGGAACAGCGTTTAATGCCATACTATCAGCAAGACGAAAGGCCCACTGCCGCCGAGTCCAGAGAACAAGATAATTTTCAAGTAATTTTTTACTCTTTTCAGTAAGGGGAAGTTGTAAAAGAAGATTTTTAAAATATTTCTTTCCTTTTTCTTTCATCTCTTCTCGGGAAGTGGCCTGGTTTCTTACCTGTAAAATCTTTTCTATTGTCTCTATTGTTTTCTTGGCCGATAAATATTTTTTCCTTATGTTAACCAATTTATCTTCTTCCTTCAGGAGCTCATTTAATTCTGATTCGGTTATTTGTTCTCCTTTGCCAAGTTGCTGTGAGCAATTCATAGGAAGATAACCTTTCCGCATATTCCTACTAGAGACAGTGTGATTAGCAGGTGGCGGAATTCCCGGACAGGAGAGGTCAACGGTAAACTCCAATTCCGGATACATCTCCCGGATAACGGGAAAGGTGCGGCAATAAAAGGGACGAGCCGGATAAATCTGGCACCTCTTGTTCTTAGATAGAAATACACAGACTCCATCCCTTTTTAAGAGGGTATTGCCTTTACAAAATTCCTCCCTGCGGTGGCCCAATCGCTCAATTTTTTCTATATCCGAATTTAAAAGCGTTACCTTATAGCGGCAGCAAAGAGCGCAATTTTCTCTACATTCAAATCTCAAATCGGGCAAAATGGTATTAAGATACTTCAATTTACATCCAGAAGAGAAAATTTCCCGTCTTTTTCGTGAAGAAATCTATAATTAACCAGAGGCCCGAAACGGTGAATTGCCCCAAGATTAAACCCAAGAAGAAAGGGCGAGCATTCCGATATAGTTTAGGTCCACCATACCTTAAAATAAGACTTTTTACCAACCAGGAAAGAAAGATAGTAAACCAAATAACATCCATAATCCAGACCGAGCTTATGGGAAAACCTATCGGGTGTAATGGCCACCATAAAAAGTGGGTATGCATAAACATCAAGAAAAGCATAAATCCGGCTCCTAATCCTGTGTAAACCCATCCCTGGATATTTGCTCCCGCTGGATGTCGCAGAAAATGGGTGACAAATTCTATGCCCTGGATAGGACCGGCTTGAAAATACCAGGTATCAGCATTCAACCCCCCATAGGTATAAGCCAATTTTAATACCATCCAGACCGAACCAATCATACTTATTGCGATAGCGGTCATCATCGCCCAGAATAATACTCTTTTTCTTTTTATCTTTTCTCCTATCTTCAACCCATGGGCAGCAGAGGCCATAACAAAGGTTCTGATATCCACCGCCCAGACATAGGTGAATAACAGACTGCTTAAACCTACAGGACCAACTGCTCTGGAACCCACTCCAGAAACCAGGAATGAACTCCCGCACATCGTTGACCGGACTGCAGCTAATCCTGATTCCACTACTATTCTGGTTACCCCTATGAAAAGGATAAATACTCCAAATAGTAGAATCAATGCTGTCCAGAAGGATAAACCGGCCTGATTAAGCCAGATACCCATAACAAGCAGACCGATGAGCATTCCCCAGAAAGCTACTCGATAGGAAAGTATTTCATTAGAATCATCTATTCCTGGTTCTTTTTTCACCGCTTTCTTAAACACTCCCTTTAAGTGCTCTCGACTTACCCATAGTCCGAATAAAACCAGGGTTAACATTGCTCCCATCCCGATATGGGCATTGATCGGCGAATTTCTTGCACTGGAAGTCAATAGATGTTCGGTCATTGCAAATCCGGTTATATTCCGGAAACCGGTTATTACTTTGGCAAGAAGATTAAAGAACCAGAGAGAGAAGGCTACATTCAAATTTATCAGATAGGCAAATCCCAACATCGGAAAACTGAGATTGAACTTGAGATTGGTAGTGTTGCGAAAGATAGGAATAGTCTGACCTAAGGAGATTGAGGGAATAAAGTGAAAATAGGAATGTAACCCATTGATGCAGCCAATAATGAAGGGAATGGAGAAGCCCAACCACATTAGCTTATTTTTAAAGAAAGGAGGAATGATTGAGGAATTATCTTCCTCCTTTTTTACCATCTCCAGAGGTAGATAGGTTAAAGGATAGATCAATCTCTCCTTCTCCATCCATTGCTTTCTTAAGATTACCATCATACAGATCATCACAAAATATAGACTGAATAAGAAGATACTCCAGAGAAGTAAAGGTTTAATCCATATCGCAAAGGGGATACCTTCTCCCCTAGGCAATCCTTCATAAAAGCATCTGATTCCTTCTGGACTCTGGGGAGAGAGCCAGGAACGCAGGTGGGGTTGAAGTATCTCTACCCATCTATTCTCCGGGCTGGCATAGTAGTAAGGAGCAGTGATGGTTGATAACCAATACTCAGTCAATCCCATAGAAGGCAGAGCGCAGGCAACAATCATCATAATATAAACAAGTAATAATTCTGAACTATTTAGAGCAAGACTCCTTTTAATTAGCTTCAGGAGGGTGTTTATTCCACCTACCAAAATAAAGAAAAGGAAGATGGCTGCGGCCGTAGAAAAGTCTGCCGCCATCGCCGAACCACGGATTACCATATCCCCATAAGGGATAGCAATACTGATAAAAAGTGATAATAAAGCTCCAATGAAGAATGCCCTTAAATTAACAGTTTCTCTCTCTTTCATATACTATTTTTTTCTATAAGAGGAAAAATCCCCTTAAAGTCCTTTACTCTATTTCCGGAGTTTAGCCAATTTTTCACTAATTCCTTTGCCTTGAAGCAGAACTGACAATCATCATTATCACATAATAAGATGGTAGGATTCTCCTGCATGAAGGTTATTACTGCCTTAACAAGTTCCCTTGCTTTAACTAATTGAACTTTAGCTTCACCAATATTTCCTTCTTTTATTATATTGGACCGCCCCAATCTCCTCTCTATTTTTCCAGAGCCACTTGAATAAAAATCACGGTGCCCCGGAGCTCTCTTAGGGACTAAAACTTTTTTAATTTCTCCTTTGTCATCTTCTACCGGTGCTTCATACCCTTTTAGATAAGGAAGACCAATCCAATCTTCTACCCCATGTAACATAGTATTAGGACCCATCCCGCAACCTAAAAATAGGATATAACTATCCAACTCCACTAATTTGCCTAAAGGACCATCCTTAACGAAAGGACCCATTGTTTCATTATGGTCTTTCGTTAAATATTCTGCCTTAGGACCGTAGGCAGCGATAGAATGTGTAGGATGACAACTGCGGAGGACTCCTTTCCTCTGTCTGAAAACTTCAGTTATCTTCCCTACTCTGGAGGCTGTCCTTTTAGGGGTAAATGGCTCCTTACCCATTGTAAAGGTGGGCATTACTATGCTACCTCCATTCCCGAGAGTCTCCAGGAATGCATCAATCACTGCATCTGCTCCTCCAATGACATAGCCCATACTCTTTAACGAACTATGAATCAAGATAATATCACCTAATTTTATCCCTAATTTCTGTAAATCTTGCTTTATCTCTTTCATAAGTACTCAGCGAACCACGTCATTGCGAACGAAGTGAAGCAATCCGACGCAGTCGTTGCGAGGAGTGTTAGCGACGAAGCAATCTCAAGAAGTGAGGGATTGCCACGCCTTTCGGGCTCGCAATGACAGGATGGAACCTACTTTACTGAATATTTACTCTCTTTCTTGGATATTTCTCTCGCTTTTAGTCTTATCAATAGTAAATATTCAGTAAAAGCCGTTATTTTCAAGTAGACGTAGGCTGGTAGCCGCAGGATTCATCCTGCGCCTGCGCAACCTAAAGGTTGCGACTACCTTTTGGTACGGTGTTCACTGAGTATTTACTATCAATATTTTATAAACCTGTATTCTCGGAAGAATTGCAGATAATTTATTAAGTGCTCTGGATTAATCTCTACATTATGCTCTTCTTCTACCAATTGTGATATCTCCCAGAGGTTTCTCTTCCCATCTATCCAGTGGAAGATTGAAGTAAACGGTATTGGCTTTCTCTCCAGCATATTTTTAAACTTTATCCTTTGGTCAAGGGACAGATTCTCTAATAATCTTAAACTTATAGGCACACCTAAAGTTGTTCGGACAGGAACTATCTTCCTTGCTCTCAGTTCAAATTCAGAAGGTTTCTTTTTAATGGCTTGAAAAGATGGGAAAATCTGTTTTATTCTCAGAGTAGCCTCTCTTACCTCATTTTCAATAGAGTCAGCTAACTTCGCTAACTGGCTGGATAATATCTCGGACCTCTTCTTTGATACCAGCCGCTTAACGGAATATAATGTGGCTATCTTTCTCTCTTTAAGGTAATCCATCCTTTGTTCAATCTTTAAGATGTTTTTATCTTCCAAAGAAAAACTCTTTCGGGCTAACTCAACTATCTCCTTTTTAGCATTGGTATGGACAAGATGAGCCAACCAAAGTGCTTCTCTTTCACCAGCCTGAGCAAGAAAGTATAGGTAAGTCGTACAGATTTTGCCTATTTCATTCATAACCTGGCTACTAAGTTTATCGGGAGTATCCTCTGAACTGTGGTAGAACCTTCCAGGACATTCCATCAGTAGAGGCGTTGGTATATTAATCATTGGATCAGATATAAGATTATCACCTATCCCATAGGGTTGGGTCTTCCACCTGAAGAGAGAAGAACTCTTCTCTTCAAAGAATAGTTTTATTAAATCGTTTACAAATGAGGCTGCAGCATCAGGAGTATTTACTATATGAAGATAGGCTCTGCACCTATCCTGGTCACCTCCAATCATATCCGGATTTAAACCACAGATTATTTTTGATAATTTTTCTTTGTGTTTTTCTACCCAGGCCAGAGTTCCATAATATTCCCAGGTGAACATAAACCGGATACTTCTGCGGGGAGCAGATAATTTTCCAGCATCAATTAATTTATTGAGACACCGAGCTATTTCTAAAATAAGCCCACAGCCGGAAGCGTTATCATCTGCCCCTGGTTCATAGAGATGGCTAAGGACAAGTATCTCCTCATCAGGTAATTCTTTCCCGGGAATTATCCCGCTTACTACATTGATATTACCATTATGTAATCTACTTTCTATATGAGCCTTTACCTTTACATGCTTATTCTTTCTTAGTAATTTCCGTAGATACTCTCCTCTATACT
>DAOVGU010000168.1 GCA_030672255.1 bacterium | reverse complement strand
TTCCTGAGATAATCTATATTGGTAAGTCGTCGCTCTTCATGAATTTCCCGTCCCTTCAAAACCTTGTAGCGTTGCTCCTCATGCTGGTTAATTCCCAAACAATTCATAAAATAGACAAATCGCGGACAGTAAAGATATTCAATAATCTCCGAAGGAGTTATATATATTCCCTGAGTTTCAACTAAATCCATCAGAAAAACTTTGCCAGAATTTCATCCGAAACCAGTTTCTTATCAAATGCCTGTCCCAGAAGTTTTACCTTTTTGAAGTCATCATCGCACATTGGAAAGACGTAGACCGAATCTTTCTCTTTCTCAATAATATCACCACACCTCATCGCCAACTCATCTATTTGATTATTATTCAATCTTCCTAAAAATACACTTTTCTGCACCCGATAGAGACCATATCCCTTACAGAATTTTGCTACTTTTGTTCTCTTTTTGGTATCCACAATATCATAGATCACCCAGGTAAGCATTGATTTAATCTTTTATCAGGTTATTGGCAATGTGATGGCACTCAAATTGAATAATATCCTTATTCTTTATATTCCTTCCTCTATACCGCACCCCTTTATCAAACGTTTTATTCAATGCTTCAATAACAACTTTCTTGCCTTCCTTATTGAGTGTCAACCCGTTCTTCAATCGGTCAAAATATTCCTTCTTCACCTGACGCTGGCTGAATAGATACACCACAGTTTTATCCACCAATATTCTGAACATCTCAATGAGGTCAAAGACCAAAGATTTCTTATTATAATTATCGGTATGGACAAATCCTATGTAAGGGTCAAGCCCGGCAATAAGGCAACCCTTTTCCACCAGGGAATACAGAACACCGTACCCATAATTAAGCATACAGTTGAACTCATCCTTTGCTGGCTGCCTGCTTCTCCCGGCAAACTTGAACCTCTCCGGCATTACAAAGTTTATTGCATCAAAGTAAACTTTCCCTCCGGAGCCCTCCAGGCCCATAATACTGCCTCTTTTCTCCTCAAGAGAACCAGTCAGATTATTTATCTTTTCCCTCAATTCTTTCAGCATTAAGATATACCTCACAATTTCCTTTTCTTTTTCTTCTCTTGAATTCTTTAATCTATCAAGGAGCTCTATCTGATTGCTAAACTTGGTCATTATCCATTCTTTGGCTAAATCCAATCCCTTTTCCGTCTCAGCAATCTCCAGTTGACAGCGTCTAATCAAGGTAGTGCTACCTAACTTAGAATGCCACACTCTACCATAAGGGTTACCGAATTTATCAAGGAAGATAATGTCAATGTTGTTATCCATCGCAAATTTTATGGCATCGGTAGAGAGATAAGCAGAGGTAGTAATCATAATGCTATCCACCTTCCTTGCCGAAACCTCAAAAACCTTTTCCTCGCTTGCTCCATCAGGAATGTATTTGATTAAAAAGCAATCTCCATTCTTCCGCAGATATGAACCATAGGTATTAATCACCAATTGCATTTTTATTCTGTTAATTTAGTCACACACTTACCGAAAAGAACTGCGGGGACAAAATAAATATCTTTATCCTCCCAGGTAATTTTATGGCATAAACTTCTGTTCACAACAACCGCCTTTCTGACATTTTTATGCGTCTTAAAGAAATGAACAAAATTTTTAGGTAATGTAGGTCGAGAAAATTTCTGCCATTTTACTTCTACGGGAATTAATTCATCATCTCCTTTTAAAATAAAATCTATCTCTGAGCCGAGTTTCGTTCTCCAGAAATATATCTGGTATTGAATGGGTTTGTATTTTATCATCTCGCAAAAAATAAAATTTTCTGCGTAACTACCTAAATTAGGACGATAATCCATTTGTCCAAAGTTTCCCAGACTGAAATTGGCAATTCCGCTATCCCATAAATAGAGTTTGGGCATCTTGCTAATTTCCGTCCTTTTATTGGAACAAAAAGGATTTAGCAATCTAATGATAAAAGTTTGTTCCAGCACATCTAAATATTTTACTATCTGACGCCTGCTAACTTTAAGGGTATTGGACAACTCGTTTATATTGAGGAGATTACCTATTTGCGAAGACAAAATCTTAAGCAAATTATTATAAGCGGATATATTCTCATTCTTAATCAGCGACTTAATATCCTTCTGAATATAGGAATTATAAATGTCCTGCAGTTCTTCTATTTTCTCCGTTTTGCTGTGCAGCAAGGATACTTTGGGATAGCCGCCAAAAAGAAGATAATCTTTTAAATAATCCTTGTTATACATTTCAATTAAAGCGGAAGAACTATTTTTAAAACCAACTTTCACATATCGCCTATATTCATCTTCATTTCTAAAGCGGATAAACTCTTCAAATCTTAACGGATATAGATTATAGACTTTTTTTCTGCCGGCAAGTGATTCCTTCAGATGCTTCTGAATTTCTACAGAGGAGGAACCTGAGGCTAAAATTTTTATTTGGGGATGAAGGTCATAAATGGCTTTAAAAAGTTTGGTAGCATTTTTTATGTAGTGGAATTCATCAATAATTAAAAATATTTTATCCTTCTTGATGTCAATGCCATTATCCCGCAGATAGGATTTCAGATTATCAATACTCTGACAAATGGCAAGATTAGTTACGTCCTCAAGATTGAAATAGAAACAGCGGCGGTTTTTCGGAATATCATTTTTATACATATTCATCAGGGTTGTCTTGCCCACCTGTCGACTACCGATAATAATGATAATGCGATTATTCCTGAAACCTTTCTTCAATTTATTTAATAATAAACGGTGAATATATCTCATTTCTCATCTATACTTTTTTATCACATCTGCAAAAATAGTATATATTATTTTAACACTTCTGTCAAAATAGTTATTGCAACTTCTTTCCCTTTTCCCTCTTTACCGTCCCAAACCCCCTTGAGACCGATTTTCCCAAACCCAAATAGTCAGGAATCTCAAAATTCACCTCAAAACTCCCCAAAAACCCAAGCATAGGATTACCCTTGAGAGAAGTGGAAACTTCTCTAAATCTAACAATGTTTGCCCTTATTGGCTCCGGAACAGTATAGCCAAGTCCCTTGGACATAGAAATAATATTACCGATAAGAATTTTCTCCAGTAATTCCTTTTTCTTATCTCTTGTTCTCAACCCCTGATATTTTTCATAATTTTTCTCATTCAATGCCAGCCAGGGAGTGAGGAAAGAATAGAATAAAAATTCCTTATTTATTCCAACGGAATTTGAATAAAATCTTAGCTCGTTCTGTAACAATGTATATTTTTCACCGCACAATTCAAATTCTTCTTTCAGAATTTCGAGATTTACAACAGCTTCAGCGCCTTCGTTAAATCCAACCAGAATACCTTCACCCTCAATAATTTTGTATTGCACCAAAGGATATCTAAATATTGCTTTCCCGTTTGTTGTATGCTGGTGGAATAAGATTTCCTCTTTGTTGCTATTTGCAACAACCCCGCGTAAATCCTTTGCTTTAACATTTCGGTTGAGTTGCTGATTAAA
>DAOVGU010000151.1 GCA_030672255.1 bacterium | reverse complement strand
TTCCCCTCCCCTTGTGGGAGGGGAAAGCAGGGGAGGGGGCATTACTCCAGAGATGCGACGGATTGGAAAGACAGTAAACTTTGCTCTTGTCTATGGAATGAGCGGCTTTGGTTTAGCAAAAGAGTTGGAGATTAAAAGATGTGAGGCAGAGGATTTTATTGCGCGCTACTTTGAAAGGTATCGTCGCGTTAAAGAATATTTGGAAGAGACTTTGGAAAGAGCAAGAGAAGATGGCTACGTCTCTACCATTCTGGGTAGACGCCGATATATTGCCAATATTAAAAGTGAAAATCCAAGCATTCGGAAAATTGCCGAGCGTGCCGCGGTTAATATGCCGGTTCAAGGCTCAGCTGCCGAGCTTTTGAAAATTGCGATGGTAAGGATTGAGAAGGATTTGACAGAGAATGATTTAAGAACTATAATGATTCTATCAATCCATGATGAACTTCTCTTTGAATGTCCAGAGGAGGAGAAACAGCTTTTGACAAAGATTGTTAAGGATGATATGATAAATGCAATTTCTCTTTCCATCCCGATTAGGGTGGAGGTAAAGGAAGGAAAGAATTGGCTGGAGTTGACAAAGACGTAAATCCTCAGTGAACACCGTGTTATCACAGGGGTAGTGGACGAGCTTGCTCGTCAAAAAAGAGGTAAGTACTCAGTGAACCACGTCATTGCGAACGAAGTGAAGCAATCTCGCTGTTTCAAGGATGGGATTGCCACGTCCGCCTGAGGCGGACTCGCAATGACAGGATGGAACGTACTTTACTGAATATTTACAAAAAGAGCAAAGCAAGCTTTGCCACTACAGATAATGATGTGGTTTACTAAATATTTACACAAAGACAAAAGGGGGTGAAAGATGGAAAGAAAAAAAGGATTTACTCTAATCGAACTTTTGGTGGTGATTGCAATCATTGCCATTCTGGCGGCAATGCTATTGCCCGCATTATCCAGAGCAAGGGAGGAGGCAAGAAAGTCAGTTTGCATTAGCAACTTAAAACAGATTGGTTTGGCTCTTGGTATGTATACTCAGGACTACGATGAAAGATTTCCTACGGATAATGCTACTGCTGCCTCTGCTACAGTGGTTGGCTCCTTTAGATGTCTGGTAAATTATGCCAAGCCGGGGATGTTTGCCTGCCCGAGTAACTCTACGGATTCCAGAAAGAATGCATCTGTTAGCAGTGTCTCCAATTTCAATAGCAATGGAACGGAGATCTCCTATGCTTACTGGTGCGGGCAGACACAAAAGAAAGGAGCCACATTCTCCAGCACCTATGCCTTAGCTATGGACCAGACAGATAAGGATAAAGATGGTGGTTGGACAAATCCAACCAATGCTGACATCTCCAGTAACCATGGTAGCACTGGCACCGACGGCTTGAATGTTCTCTTCTTTGATAGTCATGCAAAGTGGTTAAAGGCATTAAGTAAGCAGATAAGCGATACCGAAGTGTCTAACTGTGGCTTGGCTGGTTGGAAAAATCCAGGAGAATAAGAAATTTGCGCGGAATTTGACAAAGGTAGAAATTTGAGGTATAATTGTAAATACTCAGTGAACACCGTGTCATTCCTGCGGAAGCAGGAATCTAATAAAGGTGGATTCCCGTATACACGGGAATGACCCCCTGATTAAATCAGGGGGAGGGTAGGACGTGGTTCACTGAATATTTACGAAGATAGATAACCTTATTGCTGAAGTAAAGAGAATAACAGGCACTATGGAAAAGAAAGCAGAAAAGAAAGAATTAGAAGAGGTGAAAATGCGAGTTGAAGCTCTTGAGAAAAAGTTAGCAGGGACACCGGTATGAATTGACAAAAAAAGGGGGTGAAAAGAAAAATGAAGAAAAGAAAAGGATTTACTCTAATTGAGCTTTTAGTAGTGATTGCGATCATTGCCATTCTGGCAGCAATGATATTGCCTGCATTAGCCAGAGGAAGGGAAAATGCCAGAAAAGCGGTCTGCCTGAGCAATCAGAAGCAGCTCGGTTTAGCCTTTCATCTCTATGCCGAGGACTATCATGGGAATTTCCCTTTAACAGGTGACACTCCTGCTCAAATAGCTAATTCCCTGCGGCTTCTTGCTAAGGATGATCCTACGGGGGCTGGACTTGATGGGTATGGGAATGGCTCGGTTGACTATATCAATGCCGCCAAGGTGTTTACCTGTCTCAGCTCTTCCGATTCAGTTGCTGATGCTGTTAAGAACCTTTCAGGAAACAACCTATCCTATGCTTACTGCAAAGGACTGAGTGATGAAAGCGACACAGATACAGCGATTATGTGTGACCAGGTTGGAGCAATTGAGAACGAGAGTGCTACCCTTGATGCAGATCTAAGTACTGCTGATACCTATAACAATCACGGCACAGAAGGGATTAATGCGCTCTTTGTGGATGGGCATGCGGAATGGATAAAGGGTCCGATAATCAGTGGTACAAACAAGTTAGTTAACTACGCCAACACAAACTTTAGAAATCCTTATAAGAAGGAGTAAAATTGGCGGATAGAAACTAAAGAGGGGGTGAAAAATGAGAAGAAAAGGATTTACCCTGATTGAGTTGCTGGTAGTAATCGCGATTATTGCTATTTTGGCGGCAATGTTACTACCAGCATTAGCCAAAGCAAGGGAGCAGGCAAGGAGAACTGCCTGTATGAATAACCTCAAGCAGATTGGTCTGGCGCTACATATGTATGCCCAGGACTGGGATGAAACATTCCCGGCCAGAGACTACACTGCAGCAGGTGACCTCACTGGTCTGATTGAAACAGAGTTTATTAAAGGGATGAAGGTCTTTGTTTGCCCCAGTAACTATGATCAGGATACCCTTGCTACAGGAAGCACTCTCGCGGCAAACAATCTCTCTTATGCCTATTGTACCCATTTAGATGAAATGGATTCCACTGACAGTGCCATAGCTATGGACCAACTTGCTAACAATGATGGATCGGCAACTGCCTATCCGGCTACTGAGGCTGACTTCCCGGCAAAAGGAGTTACTTGTCATGGGGCAGGGGTCAATGTTCTCTATCTTGATGGGCATGTGAAGTGGTCGCCGAAGCGGGACTTTAATAGTACGGAAGATCCTGTTCCCAATATCGCATACAATAGTTATTTCCTCAATCCCTGATTAGTGGTGTTGTATTGGAGGAAAGCATTAAAAACGCCGAAGAATAAAATCTCCGGCGTTTTTTTTATTTGACCTGGTAGTTGCCGAGTTTACTCGGCCTATAATAGCCAACCAAGGTTGGCCACTACATAACCCCGTATTTAATACGGGGCTTAGAATGACACATAATTGTCATTCCCGCAGTGAGTAAGCGGGAATCCGTAGATTCCTGCTTCCGCAGGAATGACTTTTATGGTAAAATTTATACATGCCAAAAATCAGAAGAATCCTGTTATATTCCTTCCTTCTTCTTTCCCCCTTAGCCTTTTCTAAATTTGTCTATAACTATACAATCTTTAAACTGATTCTGCCCCAGATCTTTTTTCTTTTTATTGCTTTAACATTTCTTATAGAGAAAAAGAAATTTCAATACCATAAGCCTTTAACCATTCTTCTTTCCCTCTATCTTCTCTTTAATATCCTCTCTTTTCTTATTAATCCCTTTCATCATCTCAGTTATCCGCAGATGATGAAACTTTTAACTTACTTTTCTATCTTTCTCATTGCGGTTAATTTAGAGAAGGATAAAGGAATCTTCTTTTTTTTATTTGCTTCCGGGGCTCTTCTTTCTTTCTGGGCAATCAGTGATTTTTTTAAATTTGGGCTGGTTAATGCCGGCTTTGGTAATAAGAATTTTTTTGCCGGCTATATTATTTTTCTTATTCCTTTATCGCTAAGTTTCATTTTCAGTAGGGGTCGGATGAATCCGACCCGCGGGCTTGATAAATCAAGCCCCTACATAAAAAAATTCCGATATGAGAAAATTATTTTTCTTTCTCTATTTCTTCTCTATTCCTTCGCTCTTTTTCTCACAAAGTCACAGGCGGCCTATTTAGCAGCGGCTGCATCTATTTTATTTCTTTTTATTCTCTATTCCAGAGACAGAAAAATAGTTCTGATAAAAATCTTTTTTATTTTGTTTTCTATTTTTCTTATTTCTTTTGGCAGAGTAATCCCTCCTTCCGCAGGGACTGCCACTACAAATTTCTATTTTGTTGATAAAATCACGGAAAATGTCAGGTTTATTGTCTGGAGAGGAACAATAAATATGATTAAGGTTCATCCTTTATTAGGCTTTGGACCGGGAACCTTTAGCACTCATTATTCAAATTATAGAATACCGGAATACTTTCTGCAAAAAGCGGTTGCCCCAATCACCGCTCATAGTCACTGCGAATATTTAGAGATTCTTGCGGAGACGGGAATTTTTGGACTTTTTCCTTTTATTTTATTTATTTTTTTTATTTTTAAGGAAGGATTGAAATATTACCCTCCCTTTTATCCCCTCCCCTCGAGGGAGGGGAAGATAGGGGAGGGGGAAAGACCAATAATTATTGGTCTTTTATCCGGTATTCTGGCTATTCTTGTTGATAATCTCCTCTCCACAAATCTCAGACAATCCTTCACTCCCATCCTTCTTTTCTTTGGTATGGGATTGGTTGTTTCTTATCTGACACGAAGTGTCATTCCTGTGGAAACAGGAATCCTGGATTCCCACTTGCGTGGGAATGACAGTAGGGGAAATTTCGCTCCTCGCAATGACATCTGTAATTACAAGAGTTTCAGCAAAAAAGTTTCCTTTTCTATTTTTCTTTTGTTTCTCCTTTTTCTCTCTCTTGCTAATTTTAATACGATGAGGAAGGATGTGGTCGCTGGTCTTTACCTTAAGAAATCCCTGGAGGCAAGACTGAAGAAGGATTTTCCAACAGCAATCCTTTATTATAAAAAGACAATTTCGGTTGACCGATTTAATCTTATTGCTTATTATAAACTTGCCTTCGCTTATGGAGTTTTGAAGAAATATGATCTGGCCCTCTCTACCTATAAGAAACTTTATTTGCTTTCTCCCCATTATGCTAAAGTGGATAAAAATATGGCGGTCCTTTATTACGAAAAAAAGAATTTAGATCTTTCTCTGTACTACTTCAGAAAGGCAGAGAAACTTAATCCCTATGATGTTGATACACTCTGTTCTATTGTCTCAATATTCCTCATAAGAAAGGAACTTCAAAAAGCAAGATTCTATTTGAAGAGAGCTGTTCTCCTTGACCCGAAAAACCCATATGCATTAAGATGGTTGAAAGAGATAGGAAAGTAGTGTATAATCTTCACCACTGAGAGCATAGATTCCCGTTTTCACGGGAATGACAAACAGAAAGGAATATTATGGCAAAGGTATGTAGTATTTGCGGTAAAGGACCGAGAAGTGGATTTCAGGTGAGTCATTCCCACAGAAAGAGTAAGCGACGCTGGCTGCCGAATCTACAAACTGTCAGATTGAAGAAAGGGGATAAAAGGATTTATGTCTGTACGGAATGCCTCAAAAACCTCACTACGGGAAGGGGAGGGAATCAATAAACAACTCTTGAAATTCAGAATCCCGAAAGAGTTCTACGTACCCACAGAATTGCGAGATCCCTTCTGCCTCACGTCGGGCATCCTCACTGATAAGGATCATCTTTGAGCCAACCAAAGCCGAATTTCCGATAAATCTGATGGGTATCTTAAAGGAAAAAGGAAGCAGTCCAACGGCAAGAGCGCTCCTTACATTAATGAACGAACCGAAGGCTCCTGCCAAAAGCACCTCCTCAATTTCTTCCTCCCTGACGGAAAGCTCTTTCATCAGAACTTTAATTCCTGCACAGAAGGCTGCCTTTGCCAGTTGAATCTGCCTGATATCCGCCTGCGTAATGGAGATTTCCTTTTTTTCCTCCAAGATGAACTCATTCCCCTTTGGTCTTTCCCTGATCCGATTAAGAAGAGAGAAGGAAGGAGAACCTTTTAATTCATCTCTACTTTTTAGCCGGCCATTCTTTCCAATGATCCCAACCTTGAGAAGAGCGGCGGTTAGCTCAATAAGGCCTGTCCCGCAGATACCAACAGGCTCTACATTCCCGATAACATTATAAGAGATATCATCGTCAATATAAACTCTGTCAATAGCTCCGCTCATCGCCCTCATCCCGCATTTGATTTGCCCCCCTTCGAAGGCAGGACCTGCGGCCGCAGAGGCGGCAACAAGTCGCTTTCTATTCCCGAGCACGATCTCGCCATTTGTCCCGATATCGACAAGCAGCCGCAATTCCCTTTCCTGGTGCTGATTTGTGGCCAGGATCGTTCCGATTGCATCGCCACCTACAAAGCCCGCAATATTAGGGGAGACATAGACAACAGCATCGTCATTAATGTGTAGATTCAACTTCTTGGCCGCGACAGTCACCTCCCTTTTGGTGGTCGGAACATAGGGAGAGGTTGCGAGACTCTCCGGGGAAGAATTTAAAAATAGATGCTGCATTGTTGTATTGCCAACAATGGTAACTTCGTAGATATGTTCTGGAGAAATTCCCCTTTTTCTGGTAAGTTCTAAAATAATTTCATTAAGACAATCAATTATCCTCTCGTGCAGTATCTTCAAACCCGCCTCTTTCTTCAGAGTGAAGTTGATTCTGCTGATAACATCGGCCCCGAATGTAACCTGGGGATTTGTTCGCGAGGCAACGTCCAATTCTTTAATATTGGTAAGGTTAATAAGAGAACCCACTACTGTGGTAGTGCCAAGGTCGAATGCAATCCCATAATTTTTTTTCGTTGTATCCCCCTTCTCGATTGAAATCAATTCTTCATTATAGAGAACAAAGGTTGCCTTGAAGGAGAAACGACGAAGTTTATCGTGGATCTGGCGCAGCAAATAGATATTTGCTTTTACTCTTTTTAGAGGAATTCTTTCTTTTAATTTTTGTTCAATCGTTTCCAAAAGGGCGGTTGGCTCATCTATTGAAGGAGAAAGATTATCGCAGTAAATCTTCTTAAGATTAAGTTTGGGAAGAACCTCCCTTGTTATCCCCTTCACTAAAATCTTCGGATTGAAAAATCTTGAAGTTTCCGGGATTTCTATCACCATTTCCTGGTAAATCTTTCTCTGGCAGGCAAGGCGGTATCCTTCTTTAAGTTTATCCGTGGATATGAGCTCTTTCTCCCGGCTGTTTATCTTTCCTCTTTCTCCCTGGATAATTCTTACCAGACACTTCCCGCATCTTCCCTCTCCTCCGCAGGGACTGTTTATGCCGATACCCGCCCGTTGAGCGAGCTCCAGAATAGTACTTCCAGGTAAGCAATAGACTTCCTTCCCTTCCGGCTCAAATATTACCTTAATCTGGTTCATATTATGAAACCACAGATGTCATTGCGAGGAGCGTTAGCAGTCTCCTCAGCTATCGCTTCGTCAGGCAGGGTGCTCACATCTCGCACCCGACGCTATCTCGTGCTCCTTACTCGTCGCACAGCGTCCGTGGCAATCCAAAAAAGACGAGATTGCGGAGTTTATCCCGAGTAATGTCATTGCGAGCCCGAAAGGCGTGGCAATCCCTCACTTCTTGAGATTGCTTCGTCGTTAATACTCCTCGCAACGACTACGTCGGATTGCTTCACTGCGTTCGCAATGACGTGGTTGCAGGTTTTATATCCTTTAAATTCAGTTGGATGCGCTTTATTCCATTCCAATTATTAATCCGGGGAGAGTAGAGCGCATCAACAAGCTCGCCTGGAGAAATCTCAATTGTTTTGGCCATTCCAAAGCCCACAGCCTCTAAATATCTTCCTTCCTCCTCTAACCAGCAGAAGAGATTTCCATTCTTCTTTCTGATGAATTTTCCCACTTTTAAATTTCGCGAGGCAAGGAGAGGTCGGGGATTTCCCCGGCCAAAGGGAGCCAGAGCACTCAGCTCTTCGAGGAGGGAGGGGGTAATCTCCGGCAGGGAAACAACTGCGTCAACCACAATTTTCTCTTCAAGGTCGGCTTCGGAGATAGAGGCCCTTGCCTCCTCTTCCAATCTTTTTTGCAAGAGGGAGAGATTTTGCTTCTTTAAACTTAAACCAATGGCAAGCTTGTGCCCGCCATAGGAAAGCAATAGATCCTTGCATTTTTTTACGGCACGAAAAAGGTGAAAATTTTCGATTGATCTTCCCGAGCCCCTGGCTAACTCTTTTTCTAAAGTTAGGATAATGGTCGGTCGATGAAATCTATCCACAATTTTACTCGCCACAATTCCGGCCACCCCGGGATGCCACCCTTCCTTGGCGAGGACAATCGAGTAATTTGAATCCAATTTCCCCCTTTCAATTAAAGAGTATACTTCCCCAAGCATTCTTTTCTCAAGATTTTGGCGATGGCGGTTTTCCTCATCCAATAATTTAGCAAGAAGGGCAGCCTCCTCGTAAGATTCGGTTAGAAGTAGCTCAACCGCTGTATTTGCTGAAGCAATTCTACCGATAGCATTAATCCTTGGCCCTAAGGCGAAACCCACATGATGTGTGTTGACCTCCTTATCGGCCAACCCTGAAACCCGAAGAAGCGCTCTTATGCCTTCCTTCTTTGATTCCTTTATTGCTTTTAAACCTTCTTTGACCAGAATTCTGTTCTCTCCCAAGAGGGGTGCCAAATCTGCTATTGTGCCCAGGGCAACAAGGTCAAGGTGCTGTGACGGTAATAGTTGCCCTGTCAGATGCATGCTATCTAACAGGGCTTGCATCAATTTATAGGCAATGCCAACACCGGCCAGTTCGCGAAAATCCTCTTCTATCGTTTGACCCCCGTTTAGAGATTTATCTCTAACGGGGTTACAAGCGGGATCAATAATGGCGAAGGCTTCTGGTCTCTGTTCTTCCTCAGGAAGATGGTGGTCGGTAATAATAAGGTCAATCCCTAAACTTCTGGCAAAAAGAACCTCTTTTCTATTGGTGATGCCACAATCGACGGTAATAATTAAGCTTATCTCCTGCTCGTGCGCTAATCTTATCGCTTCCTGATGGAGACCATAACCTTGGGTTAGTCGCTCGGGAATGTAAAAATTAGTATTTAGCCCCAGTCCTTTAAGGATGATAAGACAAAGAGCCACCGAACTTACGCCATCAACATCATAGTCTCCATAAATAAGAACCTTTTCTCCCTTTTCTTTTGCTTTTATGATCCTTCCTACCGCTTTTTCCATCCCGGCAAGGGAAAATGGATTGGCTAAATTTTCTAATGAAGGGTGAAGAAATTTCTCCGCTCTTCTTCTCTCGTTTATCCCCCGATTAATAAGGATTCGGGAAAGGACTTTTGAGATTCCCAGTTCTTTGCTGATCCCGTATTCAATACGGGATAAATTTTTATCGGCCGCTTTTATCTGCCAGATCATTTTTTAACCACAGATTAACACAGATGACAGCATTGCTGTCATTGCGAGCGAATGAAATGAGCGTGGCAATCCCTCACTTCTTATGAGATTGCTTCGGGATGAATCCCTCGCAATGACTTCAGATTCTTCGCCCCGTATCAAATACGGGGCTCAGAATGACAAGTGAAGGGGTCAAAATGACATATTCGTGGTTATATTTCCTTCAGAATCTATGAGAAGGTAAGAAAAACCCAGCCTTTTTAAAAGCCTTTCCCCTTTTTCCCTTCCCATAACTATAACTGCGGTACTGAGAGCATCGGCAGCGAGTCCGCTGGAACAAATGATGGTTACGCTAGAGAGACCGGAAGCAGACTTTCCTGTGGCTGGATTAAGGATATGGCCGGGTCTTTCGTAACCCCCAGAGGTACAGACCGCTTTATTCCTCACCTTTATTACTTTTGAGATTGCGGAGCCTGTTCTGAACCTGTCATTGAGATTGCTTCGTCGTTTTACTCCTCGCAATGACAGGCGAAGAATCCCATTCCGCGCAATGACATTCTTTTTTTTAAATGGATTTCTGATACCAATTCGATAACTTTTTTCTCCAAAGACCTTGAGGTCTCCACCGGCATTAACCATGCCATTTTTTATTCCCTCTCTTTGAAGAAGTTCAGCCGTTTCATCGACAATATATCCTTTAGCAATACCCCCAAGGTCCAGAGCCATTTCCTTCTGAGAGAATCTTACCCTTTTTCTCTTCTCGTCAAGAATGATTTTCTTATAACCACCAGAAGAATATGCAATGTCAAACGCTCCATCTGTCAGCTGACTATAGCAAAGTGACTTCTTTATCAGGGAGAAAAGTTCCGGGGATACCTTTACCCACATTTTTCCCGCCTGCTTATTGATTTTAGAGAGTTCACTTTCCGCGGAAAAGTAACTTAAATTCCTCTCTTCGGCTCTTATCTTCTCTAAGGCAAGATTAATTGCTCTTCTTGCTTTTTTGGGATTCCTTTCAAAAACGGTAATCTCTACCTGGGTTCCCAAGAGAAGGGCCGATTTCTTGAAGGCTCTCTCCGCACAACCGGAAAGGAATAATAAAACTGACAGAACAATGCCAAAAATGACAAAGTCATTGCGAGCTTTCATCAAGGTCTGGAGACCTTTCCCACATATTATTCATTGTGGGAAACATCTCCTGATGCTGACACGGGGCAATCCGACGAAGTCGTTGCGAGCGAACAGAGTGAGCGTGGCAACCTCTTACTTCTTGAGATTGCTTCGTTGCTTTGCTCCTCGCAATGACATCCCTGTGTCACTTTACCATTATCAATTCTATCTTAGCCTCCTTCAAGATTTCTCGCGCAAACCTATCCGGGTAACCTTCCATAATAAAGATTTTTCTAATTCCACTGTTGGCGAGCATCTTGGCACAGGTAATGCAGGGCTGGCAGGTTACATAGATGCTACTTCCTTTCAGGGGAATTCGGGAACTTGATGCCTGAAGAATGGCATTTTGTTCAGCGTGCAACCCCCGGCAGAGCTCCTGCCTTTCTCCAGGAGGAACCTTTAACTTTTCCCGAAGACAGCCGATATCCAGACAATGGGCCAGGCCTGTGGGCGCGCCATTGTAACCGGTAGCCAGAATCCTCTTCTCCTTGACAATAATTGCCCCCACCTTTCGTCTAAGACAGGTGGAGCGTGTGCTCACAAGTTTGGCAATTTTCATGAAGTATTCATCCCAGGAGGGTCTACTTTTTTTTATAGATCGGGAATTCATAACAGAATTCTTTAATCTCTTTTCTAATCTTCGAAATTATTTTTTTGTTTTTCCTATTGTTGATAGCTTTTTCAATCCAGGCAGCAATCTGAACCATCTCTGCCTCCTTCATTCCGCGAGAAGTGACAGTAGGGGTACCCAGGCGAATACCACTGGTGGTTGTCGGATGCTTTTGGTCAAAGGGGATCAGATTTTTATTGACCACAATTCCAACCCTCTCCAGGATTTTCTCTGCCTGAGAACCACTGATATTTTTATTGGTGAGATCGATGAGAATGAGGTGATTGTCTGTGCCCCCGGTGACAGGACGAAAATCTCTTTTCTTTAACTCTTCCGCTAACTTTTTGCTGTTTTTGATAATCCGGGATTGATAGCGCTTGAATTCCGGTTTCAGAGCCTCTCCCAATGCTACCGCTTTCGCGGCAATGATGTGCATTAGAGGACCTCCCTGAATTCCGGGAAATACCATCCTGTCAATGGTCTTGCCAAATTTTTTTTCGGCGATGATCATTCCTCCCCTGGGACCCCGCAGTGTTTTGTGGGTTGTGGTGGTCACAAATTGTCCAATGCCAACCGGAGAGGGATGAAGACCCACAGCAATGAGTCCTGCAATATGGGCAATATCGGCAAGAAGCCAAGCACCGATACTGTCGGCAATTCTTCTAAAACCGAGAAAATCAATTTTTCTGGGGTAACTGCTTGCTCCACAGATGATTAATTTTGGTCTTATTCTCTTTGCCAATTTTTCTAGATCATCAAGATTAATAAGGCCCGTTTTCTTCTCGACCCCATAATAACTACTGCGGTAAAATGTCCCGGAAAAATTGATGGTTGCTCCATGGGTAAGATGCCCTCCGTGGGCGAGATCCATGCCCAGGATTCTGTCCCCTGGCGACAAGACGGCAAAATAGATCGCCATATTGGCCTGGGTTCCTGAATGGGGCTGGACGTTGACATAATCTGCCTTAAATAGCCTCTTTGCCCGGGAGATAGCAAGCTCCTCAATCTTATCGATATATTCACAGCCACCGTAATATCTGCCAGAAGGATAACCTTCGGCATATTTATTGGTGAGGAGACTGCCGGCTGCTTCCAGGACGGAGGCTCCGGCGATGTTCTCGGAAGCAATTAGATTGAGTGTTTCCTGTTGGCGAATTTCCTCATTCTTGATGATTTCTGCAACCTGCGGATCAGATTTTATTAACGACATTTCTTTTATGTAGTGGTCAACCTTGGTTGACAGACGAGCAAGCTCGTCCACTATGTGGTTTCATATTTTTTCAGCGTTTTCTGTGGTTAACCGGGAAAAATCGGCTAACTTTAAAAATTCTTGATTGATCAGAGAAAGGAGTCCAAGCCGATTATTCCTAAAAATTTCATTCTTCTCCATCACTAAGACATTGTCAAAGAAGTCATCGATCGCTGGCTTTAGCTCTTCCAATTTTTTCAGATATTTTTGGTACTCCTCCTTTTTCCAGAATTCGGGCAGGTCCTTTATCATATTCTGATAAGCAGAAAAAAGTTTTTTCTCCGCCTCCTCCTTTAAAAGTTCTTCCCCGAAAGGGCGTAGTTTTATCTTCCAGTTCTCTGCCTGTTTTAGAATGTTTGTTACCCTGCTAAATGCTATCAAGGAGGCAGAAGCTGAAGCTGTCCTTTTCCATAGCTTGAGGACAATAGCCTTTTTCCTTATCCGGACAAGGTCGCCAAGATCTATCAGAACTGCATCCCGAATATCGGGAGATATGCCATCGTTTGCTAAAAGAAGATTTGTCCTCTGCTTGAAGAAATCAACAAGACCTCGGTAGATGGTATCGGTGGCAGAGGGAAAAAGAGAGACTGTCTTTTTAAGAAGATTGGGTAGATGAAGTTTTAACCGTTTTTCCCAGACGATTTCGATGAGGCCATTGGCTAAACGCCGGATGCCATAAGGATCCGAAGAGCCAGAGCCATCAATTCCAATGATGAAGTAACCGCAGATAGTAATCAGCCGATCCGCTATTCCCGCAGCCATGCTCTCTGTTCTTGTGGGAAGCGTATCTCCCGGAAATCGCGGCAAATAATGTTGCTCGATAATCTGAGAAGTCAATTCATTTTCTCCCGAGAGGAGACTATAATGGCCACCGATAAAGCCTTGAAGTTCGGGAAATTCTCGCACCATCTGGGTGGCAAGATCATTTTTGCAAAGAAGAGAACCTCTTTTTAAACTTTCTATCTCTTTTAACCCTAAATCTTTACCGATCTGGCTTGCTAATTTCTCTATTCTGCGTACCCGATCAAAGGTTGTGCCTAACCGATTGTGAAAGATAATTTTTTTGAGCTCCTCTCCATATTTTTCAAAAGGTTTTCTTAAGTCCTTCTGATAGAAAAACTTGCTATCGGCCAATTTTGCCCCCAGAACCTCCTCATATGAACTTCTAATTTTATTGTTCTTACTCCCATTTGTTACAATGGCGAATAAGGGAAGAAGGTTTCCCCTTTCATCCCGAAAGGGAATTCCCCTTTCCTTCTTAATCGCAGATTCAATAATTCTTTCGGGAAGAATTATTAGATATTCCTTCTCTATCGAGCAGCAAAGCAAAGCAGGATACTCAACAAGATCTCCGCTCTCTGCGATCAGATCGCTATCGCCCTTTTTCCCTTTTAAGGAGGAAATTCCCTCTATTCCCTTTCTGATCAGAGAAGCCCGAATTTCCCGGTCAAGAATAACGAAATTTTTCTGTAAAGTGTCAAAGTAACTGGCGGGATTCTTCACCCGAAAAGGCCCCGGGCTTAAAAAACGATGACCGCGGGTGAGGTTGGAGGAGTTTAAATTTTCAAGTTTGAATCTGATGGTCTTCTCATCAAGGAGAGCCAGAATCCATCTGATTGGTCGGGAAAAGGAAAGTCCTGTCTTCCCCCAGCGCATCGGCTGTGCGAAAGAGAAGGAGCTTAAAAGGTCCGGCAATACCCTCCTTAGGATAGAGGAGGTTGGTTTGCCTTTTTTTCTGACAACAGCACAAACAGCCTCCTTTTTACCCACATATTTTACCTCAAGTTGAGAAACCTTTACCTTTTGAGATCGAGCAAAACCTCTGGCCGCTTCTGTAGGATTACCGTCTTTGTCAAAGGCGATTGTTTTTGGAGGACCGGATGTTTCAATTAGCCTCTCGGCCTGATAATCAGCAATTCCCTTAACATAGAGAACAATTCTTCGTGATGTAGCAAAAGAAAAAATTTTCTTGAAGGGAATATTCTCTTTGGTAAGGATTTTTTCTGAGAGAAGGGGAAATTCCTTTAATAGATGTCTCATATCCTGAAGAGATAATTCCTCGGTCCCAATCTCTAAAATAAAATCCAGATTTTTTTTCATATGAGATTGCTTCGCCCCTGATTAAATCAGGGGCTCGCAATAACCTTCCAGGTTATTTTAGTCTAAAACAAGGTTGAAGTCAAGGCTACTTTCGCACAACCACAAGGAGAAAACCACCAATTGTGCCAAAGAAAAAATTGGCAAACCAGGCACCCAGGAAAGGATAAAGCAACCCCTCTTTCCCCAGGGCTATCCCTAAAGAGAAAATCCAGTAATAGAGGAAACAGGCAAGAATAGAAAAGCCAATTCCAAAGAATCTACTCGCCGGAAGATGGAAAGAAAGAAGGAAAGGAAGTACGAGGAAGAGAACAAAAAGATTGATAAATGGAACTGCGGTTTTGCTATAGAGATCGACCAATTGCGCCGCGGGATGAAGTCCGTCCTTTCTTAATCTCCTCAAATAAAAGAGAAGTTCATTGAAAGAGAGCTGTTCTGGTTTTCGATAGCCGGTTAAAAGGGCTTTCGGAGTTAGCCTTAAATCGATTTTTAGAGAATTAAATTCACTCTGGGAGATGCACCTGCCTTGCCTATCAAATTGGCGACTTATTCCATTGCGCAGGATCCAGATTTCTTTATTCACCCCGTTTATCCCGTATTTAATACGGGATGCATCTCTAACGGGGTTCAAATACAGCGCTTTTTGAGCATTGATGATCCTGCGCAAAGCACCATCTGAGTAACTTAAAATTTGAAGGTCAAAAAGAGCCCTTTCTTCTCTATCAAATAGTTTAGCATAGAGCATTTTCTCCTTTGTATAGAACGTTATCTCGGGAATCTTTTTTTCGTTTTTCTCAATCTTCAGGGAGAGAGGGGGAACTATTCTGTCATTGATAAAGAATGAAATACCTGAGAAGAGGAAGCCAAGAAGCAAAAATGGGAAAAAGATTCGGTAAAGGCTGATTCCCGCTACCTGAAAGGCAATGGTCTCATTATATCTGGAGAAAGTCCCTAAAACAAAAAGAGAAGAAAGAAGCATGGCAATGGGAGAAAGATGAACAAAGACCGAAGGAACCTGGAAGAGATAATTCTTAAAAAGGGGATAAAGTTTTTGTTTTTCCTTTAAGATATCTCCCAGATCCTCCAAAAATTGGATGAGCAAATAAAGAAAAATAAAGATAAGAAGGGAGATGAAAAAAGGTTTAATGAATTCCTTAATAATATATCGGTCTGCCAGTCTCATCTTTTTACCTTTTTAATCAGGAGAAAAAGACCAAAACCTCCAAAGGCAATATTTGGTAGCCAGAGGGTGAATGGCAAAAGGAATTTTTTGCACAATACTTCCCCGATTATTGAAAGTAGATAGTAAAGGAGGATAGTGAAAAAGACTATTGTAAAATCCAAAAATTTCCCCGCATGTTTAATCATAATTCCTAAGGGAATACCAAGAAGAACAAAGATGAAGGGAGCGAAAGAGAAGGAGGCACGCTTTTGGATTTCGGCTAAAATCTCCGGGTTTCTTATTCCCTTTTTCTGCCAGTTTCTCTTTTCTCTGAGCAATTCTTTTAAGGTGTGTTCCCTAACCTTTTTGTAAAGAACACGGCTTTCTTGACTGACCGAACTCTTCTTAAGAAGAAAATCGTATGATTTAAATCTCAGGTTGGTGTAGTCCTGCGGGTGAGACGAATCATAGGTCTGGATGAATCCATCCAAAAGATACAGAGCAATCCTACCTTCTCGTGGAGAGAAAATAGTTCCTCTCTCGGCCTTAATTGTGGAAAGTTCCTCCCCATTAGACTTATAGATAGTAATGTCAAAAACCTCTTTGCCTTTTACCCTTCTGGCGAATAAAATCGTGTTTTTGAAATCTCTAATGAAGGTTCCTTCCTGAATAAGATTTACTGGCTCTCTAATCTCTATCTCATTTACCATTTTTCTCGTGGAGAATTGAAGGGTAGGAAAGGTTATATTATTGAGATAGAAGGTGAAGAGAGAGAGAAAAAGAGCAATGATCAGGAGAGGAAAAAGAAAGGAATGGAGATTTATCCCGGAGGAGGAAATGGCGGAAATTTCATAGTCGGCAGAAAGTCTGGCAAAGATTATAATTGTGGCCGCAAAAAGAGCCAGAGGTATACTAAAATTCAGGAAACCCACGGACAGATACCAGAAAAACTTTACTAAATAGGAAAATCCAACGGTTCTCTTGACAAAGAGTTCGGCGAGTTTTAAGATATTTCCCAGAGAGAACATAAAAACAAAGAAAACAAGACCCCAGAGGAAAGGGAAAATCTGCTCCCGCAAGAGATACAACCTTAGAATTCTCATACTGTTTATTTTACCATATTTAACTACAGAATAACACAGATGACAGCATTGCTGTCATTGCGAGGCCGAAGGCCGTGGCAATCTCATGAGATTGCTTCACTTCGTTCGCAATGACTTCGTTAGATTTTTTATCTGCCTTTATCTGCGGAAATCTGCGTCCAAAAGAAAATTATTGTGAACTTTATAAAATTTTTTAATAGAGGGCTTCTTAATCTTCTCTTTCCCTTTCACTGTGCAGGATGTGGTGAAAGGCTTTCTCCAATCGGAGAAGGCTCTCTATTTTTCTGCAGGAGTTGCATTTCTGAAATATCGTCATTTCATAAAGTACCGATTAAACCCGGTACTTACGCCGCCTGTAAATATGAAGGAATTGTTAAAGAGGCCATTCATCGTCTAAAATATGGAAAAAAAAGATTTCTTGCGCAAAGTCTGGGAAGAATCTTAACCAACTTCTACAGAGAAAATCTCGATCCTGAGTGGGGTCAAAGAATTAATCTTATTGTTCCGGTTCCACTCCATCGGGCCAGGGAAAGGGAGAGAGGCTTTAACCAGGCAGAGCTCTTAGCTGTTGCGATGAGTAACACTCTTAACCTTCCCTTATCTTCAAATAATCTTATCCGAATTAGAAACACCCCTTCCCAGACATTAATCTCAAAAGCAGAACGCTTGAAAAATCTAAAAGGCGCTTTTAGAATCAGAAGGCCTCAGTATTTCTCGAAGAAAAATCTTTTGCTTGTTGATGATGTTTATACTACGGGAGCTACAACCGATGAATGCAGGAAAGTACTGAAAAAAGCCGGGAGCAAGAAAGTTCTTATCCTTACCCTTGCAAAATAAAAATAAAAATGATAAAATAGATAAGCGAAAGGAGAATAAATATGAAAGTAGCGATTAATGGTTTCGGGAGGATTGGAAGATTGGTATTGCGGGCAGCCCTGGCGGAAGATAGGAAAAACCTGGAGTTTGTGGCGGTTAATGATTTAACCGACAGTAAAACCTTAGCCCATCTCTTTAAGTATGACTCTACATTTGGTAGATTTGCTGGAGAGGTGGAAGCAAGGGATGATGCGATTGTAATTGAAGGAAAACCAATAAAGGTTTTGGCAATTAAAGATCCGTCGGAACTTCCTTGGAAGGACCTGGGTGTAGATATTGTGATTGAGTCTACGGGCCTCTTCACTAAAGTTGAAGATTGCCGAAAGCATCTCACTGCGGGAGCAAAGAAGGTAGTTTTAACTGCTGCTTATAAAGGTAGTGGCGAGGATAGCATCATGATTAATATCGGCATTAATGAAAAAGATTATGATCCTGATAAGCATCATATCATCTCCAATGCCTCCTGCACAACAAATAGCCTTACCCCGGTGATGAAGGTGCTTGAGGAAAATTTGGGAGTGGAAAAATCCCTGATGACCACCATTCATTCCTATACCAATGACCAAAGGATTCTTGATTTCGCGCATAAGGATTTAAGACGTGCCCGGGCGGCAGCCGTTTCAATTATTCCCACTACTACTAATGCCGCTAAAGCCGTAACGGAAGTTATCCCTTCCCTGAAAGGAAAGTTTGACGGAATGGCGATGCGGGTTCCCACTCCTGATGCTTCCATTTCCGATATCACTCTCATTGTGAAGAGAAATACCACAGTAGAGGAAGTAAACAGTATCTTAAAAAAGGCTTCCGAAAACGAAATGAAAGGAATCCTGGGATATACGGAAGAGCCATTGGTCTCTAAAGATTTTGTAGGAAACAGTTGTTCGGCAGTGGTTGATGCTCTTTCCACCCGGGTGATGGCGGGTAATATGGTCAAAGTTCTCTCCTGGTACGATAATGAATGGGGCTATTCCTGCCGAATGGTGGACCTTGTTGAATACATTGCAAAAAGACTATAACGAATGGAAATTAGAAGTGTAAGAGAACTTGAATTAAAAGGAAAGAGGGTTTTTCTCAGGGTTGATTTTAATGTCCCTCTCGATAAAAGAGGAGAGATTACCGATGATATGAGGATAAGAGCGGCACTCCCCACAATTAATTATCTTTTGGAAAAGGACTGCTCGGTGATTCTGGCTTCCCATCTTGGTCGACCAAAAGGAAAGGTAGTAGAGGCTCTTAAACTTGCTCCCGTGAAGAAATCTTTAGAAAGGTTTTTGGGTAAATCGGTGATGGCGGCTCCTGACTGTGTTGGGCCGGAAGTAGAAAAGTTGGCAGGGCAAATGAAGGAAGGAGAACTCCTCTTATTGGAGAATTTAAGATTTCATCTTGAGGAGGAAAAGAACGATAAAGGATTCTCTGAAAGATTGGCTAAACTTGCTGACCTCTATGTAAATGATGCCTTTGGTAGCGCTCATCGTGCTCACTCCTCTACGGTTGGGATCACAGAGTTTCTGCCTTCGGGGGCAGGATTCCTCTTGGAAAAGGAGGTTACTGTTTTGAGTAAGCTTCTTGAGAAAGCAGAAAGACCATTTTTACTTATCCTGGGTGGAGCAAAGGTTTCGGATAAGATTGGTGTTGTCAAAAATCTATTGAATAGAGTGAATACCATCATTTTAGGAGGGGCACTTGCCTATACCTTTATTAAGGCAAAGAATTGGGATGTGGGAAATTCCCGGGTTGAATATGATAAACTTGATTTGGTAAAAGCAATTCTGGAAGATGCGCGGAAAAGAAGGATTGAATTTCACACTCCCCTTGACCATACTATTGCTAATAAGATTGCTGCCAAAGCCACCTATATCATCACAGAGAGAGGGGCAATTCCCTCCGGGTGGATAGGAGTGGACATTGGTCCCAAGGCGCTTGAGGAATATAAAGGGTGCATTGGTAGAGCAAAAACTATATTCTGGAATGGACCAATGGGTGTCTTTGAAATAGAACCATTTGCTAAAGGGACAATGGAGATTGCTCGTGCCCTTGCTTCTGCGGCTGCCTATACCGTCGTTGGCGGAGGGGATTCCCTTGCCGCAGTGAAAAAGGCTGAGGTTATAGAAAAGATAGATTATCTTTCTACGGGAGGGGGGGCATCCCTGGAGTTTCTGGAAGGCAAGACGCTTCCCGGCATTGCCGCCCTTCAGGAGAAATAATGCGTAAACCAATTATTGCTGGTAACTGGAAGATGAATAAGTTTATCCCCGAGGGCATCTCTTTGGTAAAAGAATTGAAGGAAATCTTAAAGCCTGTGAAGGAGAGAGAAATAGTTGTCTGTCCCCCATTTACGTTACTATTTTCTCTAGCGGAAGAACTAAAAGGAAGCAATATCATTCTTGGCGCCCAGAATTTATTTGCTGCAGAGTTTGGTGCTTATACCGGGGAGATTTCCCCTTTAATGCTCAAAGAGTTAGGAGTTATCTATTGTATAATCGGGCACTCTGAAAGAAGGAGACTTTTTGGTGAGGATAACTCTCTCATCAATCAAAAGAGCAAGATAGCATTAAAATTGGGGATAAAACCAATAGTCTGCATTGGCGAAACCTTGGAGGAAAGGGAAAAAGAGTTAACCTTTTCCGTAATAAAAGAGCAGATCACCGGGGTCCTGGCCGGTCTTTCGAGTTCAGAGCTCGCCAATATTGTTATTGCCTATGAGCCTATCTGGGCGATCGGCACCGGAAGGACAGCAACGTGCGAGCAGGCAGAGGAGGTTCACTCCTTTATCCGAAAGGAGGTCTCTAATCTTTACGGAGAAAGGATTGCTTTGGCTTTAAGGATTCAGTATGGCGGCAGTGTAAAACCGGAGAATATTGCTTCTTTGATGAAAGAGAAAGACATTGATGGCGCTCTGGTTGGTGGCGCCAGCCTCTCCGCTGATTCTTTTAGTAAGATTGTGAGGTATTGACGATGTATACTTTTCTCATCATTCTTCATGTTAGCTTTGCTCTCTTTCTGATTGCGGCGGTGCTTTTGCAGAGTGGGAAAGGAGCGGCAACGGCCAATATCTTTGGAGGAGGAGGGGCAGAGAATGTCTTTGGTGCCCAGACCTCGGCCGTTTTGAATAGGGCAACCACAATCCTGGCAACCGGCTTCATCGTTACCTCTCTTGTCTTAGCGATGCTTTCCTCAAGATTTTCTTCCACCTCCATCATTAAGAAGGAATTGGAAAAAGAGAGACCACCAATCAGCCAGGAAAAGTGAGGCTCGGAAGTTTCCT
>DAOVGU010000096.1 GCA_030672255.1 bacterium | reverse complement strand
GCGGGAATGACAATAAAGCAGAGTCCACTCTGCCACTACATAAGCAAAGCAAGCTTTGCTACTACAACACATTTTGTCATTCCTGTGGAAACAGGAATCTAATGTTTCGGGCTAAACTTTGAAATTCCATACAATAAATTATTGATTGAACTTTATTGGTTTATCGGTGAGACCATTGTAAATCTTCAGGAGAAAAGTAAATGGGGAGATGGGGTGGTTGAAAAATTATCCCAAGATTTGCGAATAAAGTATCCTGAACAGAGTGGATTTTCAGTTCGCAACCTCTGGAATATGAAACGATTTTATGAAATTTACCGTGAATATAAAAAACTGCAGGCACTGCCTGCAGAAATTAGCTGGACAAATAATGTGATTATTTTGGACAAGACAAAAACAACTGAAGAAAAAGAATTTTACTTAAAAATGTGCTTAAAAGAACGATGGTCTTCTCGGGAGTTACTTCGCCAAGTAGATTCTGCTTATTTTGAAAGATTTGCCCTATCCCAGAAACCGGATAAATTAATGAAAATAGAGGAGGAAAAACTTGCTATTCCATCAGATGATATTCATCGCCATCTGAAGGACGAATATGTTTTAGAATTTTTAGACCTTTCAAAAACCTTCTCAGAAAAAGAACTGCACAAGGCAATCCTTAACAATCTCAGGGATTTCTTTCTGGAATTTGGCAAGAACCTATCTTTTGTCGGTGAAGAATATCCACTGGTGGTAGATAATGAAGAGTTTAGAATCGACTTACTCTTTTTTCACAGAGAACTTAAATGTCTCGTGCCTGTTGAATTAAAGATAGGTAAATTCAAACCCGAATATGTTGGTAAGATGCAGTTTTACCTTGCGGTTCTTGACGAACAGATAAAACTTCCCCATGAAAATCCATCTGTAGGCTTAATTCTTTGCCGTTCTAAAAAAGAGAGCATCGTTCGTCTAACATTAAGTAAAACTCGTAAGCCCATAAAGATTTCAGTTTATCGAACCAAACTCCCAGATAAAAAACTTATCCAACAGCGATTGGAAAAAATTAAGCTACCAGAAAAGTTGTTAAAAATCTGTGATTAACTTAAAATGCTGATCATTCCTGCGATTGATATTAAGGAAGGGAAATGCGTCAGGCTTTTTCAAGGAAATTTCCGAAAAGAGACGGTCTATGACGATGACCCGATAAAGGTAGCAACTAACTGGCAGAGGCAAGGGGCAAAACTATTGCATATTGTTGACTTGGATGGGGCCAAAAGCGGAAAGATTAAACATTTAAGTTTAATTGCAGAAATTGCTAAAAAGGGTTCTGTGCCCATTGAGGTTGGCGGTGGCATCAGGGATTTAGAAACGATTAAGGAACTTTTTGATACCGGAGCAGAAAAAGTTATCCTTACCACTTTAGCCTACGAGAATCCCGGCCTTCTGAAAAAAGTTTGTGGACAATATGGGGAAAAGATTTTAGTGAGTATCGATGCAAGAGATGGATTCCTTTCCATCAAAGGCTGGCAAGAAAAAACGAAGGAGAAAACGGTTGACTTTGCCAGAAGGATGGAAAGTTCCGGGGTAAAGGGGTTTATCTATACCGACATTAAAAGGGATGGAACCCTTTCAGGAGTGAATCTGCAAGAAACAAAAAGGTTCGCCACCTCTGTCCGAGGAAAGGTAGTTGCTTCGGGAGGAATCAGCAATCTTGATGACATCAGAAGGATAAGGGATTTGGGACTCTCCAGTTTAACCGGGGTAATTGTCGGCAAAGCCCTTTATACGAAAGCGATAAAATTGCGAGAAGCAATAAAGATAGCTAATGAATAAATTAATGGGACGCAGATGTCATTGCGAACGAAGTGAAGCAATCTCATCCTTTCAAAGAAATGAGGGATTGCCACGGCCTTCGGCCTCGCAACGACTATGTCGGATTGCCGCGCCCTCTGGGCTCGCAATGACCCACGATGTTTACCTACGTTTAAAAAAAACGTTTCTTTCTCTAACAATATTCTTTGTTTTTTCTTCTTTTGCTCTTTCCTCCTTTGCTCTTTCCGAGGAGATAAAACCGATCTGCGACCGAGAATATTTTCCCGCAGTCCATTCCAGGTTAAAAGGGGCAAAGAAGTCCATTTATCTTATAATGTCCCAGATTCGTTACTATGAGAAATACCCGGAAAGCTCTGCCAACTTGCTCTGTAAGGATTTGATTAGAGCGGCAAAGCGGGGTGTAAAGGTAAAGGTAATCATCGAGCAATCAAGTTCTCATGCTTTAGATAACTCTAAAGCTAATAGAGAGGTTGGATACCGTTTAGCTCAAGGGGGAGTGATAGTTTACTTTGACCCTTTAGAGACTAACACCCACTGCAAATTGCTCATTGTTGATAAAAGATATGTGGTAATTGGCAGCACCAACTGGTCCTACCATGCTCTGGATAAGAATTACGAATCCTCGGTTCTAATTGATTCTGAAAAGATAGCCAATTACTTCATTAAATATTTCGAGAAACTACGCCGAAAATCTTCGATGAAATTACAACCACAGATGGAAAAATGATGAAAGTTGGGATTGGCTACGACATTCATCGGTTAGCAAGAGGAAGAAAATTGATTTTGGGTGGAGTAGAGATTAAATCCTCCAAGGGTCTTCTCGGCCATAGCGATGGCGATGTCCTCACTCACGCAATCATTGATGCTATCTTAGGTGCTTTGGGAAAGGGAGATATTGGGCTACATTTTCCGGATACCAATCCTGAATATAAGGATATCAGCAGCCTTATTTTGTTGAAGGAGACGATGAAAATATTAACTAAAAGCAAATATCGAATAAATAATCTTGATACGATTATCATCGCTGAAAGCCCTAAGATTACTCCCGATGCGGAAAGAATAAAAGAAAAATTAGCCCCTCTCTTAAAAATCAACAAAAAACTGATTAACATTAAGGCAAAGACAAATGAAGGTATAGGAGAAGTTGGCAAAGGAAAAGCCATCGCCGCCTTTGCTATGGTGAGTATAAGAAAATAAGGAGGGGAAATGCCAAAAATCTTTGATATGATGAAGCAGGTTACGCAGATGAAACGGGAAGCGGGTAAAATTCAGCAGGAACTTACCTCCCATACCTACGAAGCAACTTCGGCCGATGAAAAAATTAAGGTGACAGTCAATGGCAAGATGGATATTATCTCTTTAAAAA
>DAOVGU010000199.1 GCA_030672255.1 bacterium | reverse complement strand
TCTCAACATTTGACAAAATCTTGTAGTGTAGTTATAAAACAGACTCTTTTCTTTTGTCAAATGTTGAGACCTGACCCCTTAAGACAATAAGGATGAAGGACTACATCAAGGAAATTGTAAGTAAAAAACTGACCGACCATGAGAATATCAACCGGATAAGGGAATATCTCCAAAAATATCTTTTATATATCCTGTATAAAAAGAAGCTCTATCAAGATTTAGTGTTTACGGGCGGAACCGCCTTAAGGTTCATTTTCGGCTTAAGGAGGTTTTCTGAGGACCTGGACTTTTGTCTCGCCCTTACAAGAGCAAAAGAATGTGATTTCCATAATATGCTAAAAATAATCAAGGCGGAATTTATCGCTTCTAACTATAAGATGGAGATAAAATACAGCACCGAAAGAAATGTCCATAGCGCATTCTTAAAATTTCCCGGTCTTCTTTTCGAATACGGGTTAAGCCCGCACCGGGATGAAAAGATTTCAGTAAAAATTGAGATAGACACCAATCCGCCTTCCGGGGGAAGGGAAGATGTCACCCTATATAACTCAGTATTTATGTTCTACATCCTCCACTACGAGATAACTTCTTTGTTTGCGGGTAAAGTTTATGCTCTTTTATGCCGGGAATACACCAAGGGAAGGGACTGGTATGACCTGTTATGGTACTTAACCAATTTCAAGAACTTAGAACCTAACTTTATAATGCTTAACAACGCCATTAAACAAACCGCGCCGCGCTTTTTTGAGGTTACCCGTGAAAACTGGAAGGCTGATCTGAGAAAAGCGGTAGACAACCTTGATCTGAAAAGGGTTAGAGATGATGTAGTTCGATTTTTAGAGGACCCATTGGAAGCGGACCTTTTGACTCGGGAAAATCTTCATAAGATAGTATCGAAAGCTTAATGGAGGATGAAATATGGAAAAATTAGCGATAGAAGGAGGGGGACCAGTCAGAAAAAAGCCTTTTCCGGCCCGGATTTTATTTGATGAGAAGGAGAAGAAAGCAGCATTAAGAGTAATTGAGAAGACAATGAGCGGAGGGGATGCAATAGATATGATGGGTGCCGGTCCAGAGGTAGAAAAATATAAAAAGGAGTTTGCTTCCTTTTTTGGGGTAAAATTTGCCACACCCACTACTTCCGGAACAACAGCCAGTCACACCGCTTTAGGTTCCTTGAGATTAGAGCCGGGAACAGAGGTTATTACCAGCCCGATTACCGATCCGGGCACCGTTACTGCCATTTTGATGTTAAACTGTATCCCGGTCTTTGCCGATACAGATTATGGGACCTTAAATATCACTGCAGATTCCATTGCAGAAAAGATTACCAAAAAAACAAAAGTAATCATTCCCGTCCATTTAGCCGGGCAGCCGGCTGATATGTACCCGATTATGAAATTAGCCAGGAAACATAAATTAATGGTTATTGAGGACTGTGCCCAGAGCCATGGAGCAAAGTATAAAGGAAGGTATGTCGGCTCTATCGGTCATCTTGGCGCCTTCAGCCTGATGGCCGGAAAACATATGACAAGTGCTGGCCAGGGAGGAATGGTAATTACCAACAATGAGAAACTTTACTGGAATAGCAAGCGATTTGCCGATAGAGGAAAACCTTTTAACTCTAAAAATCCTACTAATCTCTTTCTGGGTGCACAATATCGGATGACGGAACTGCAGGCCGCCATCGGAAGGGTGCAGTTGAAAAAATTAAAGGGCAGGATCAAAAAAAGGCAATTAATACTTAAGAAATTAAACAGGAAGATGAAAAGCCTAAAAGCAATTAGATTATGGAAGACAATTGAGGGAGCTTCCCCCAATCCCTGGTTCTGCTTCATCCATTATGATAAGAGAAGAATGAGGGTTAATAAGGAGAAATTTGCTAAAGCAATAGCGGCGGAAGGCATTCCAATCGGCGCCCATTATGTAGTTGTGATGTATGAACAGACCTGGATTAAGGAAAAAAATACCTATGGTGGCTCTCATTGTCCCTGGTCCTGTCCAAAGGGAAGAGATATTGATTACAGGAACTCCTGCCCGGTTGCTGAAAGGGCTTTGGCCGATTATATGACCCTTGGTATTCATGAGGGATGGGGAGAAAAGGAGATTGAGGATACAGCCAAAGCATTAAAAAAGGTAGAAGAGGCATACTTTAAATAAGGCCTTCTCCCTTTTATCCTTGGGAATTTTAATCTCCAAAATGGTTTCCCAGAGATTTAAGACCTTGGGAAACCAGAGACCACGGCGAGGATTACAAACGACCTTCTTAATATCATCTTCAGTATAGACCGAGTAGAGCCACTTAATTCTTTTGGCATCTCCATAATTTAAAACCTGAGTAATAATAAGTTCCTTATCCTCGACTTCAGCATCTCCAAAACAGGCTAATGCTTGAAGCGCCAAATATTCATTAAAGCCAGGATATTTCTTCTTAGCAAATCTAAAAATCTTCTCCAGGCCAACTTTTTCAATCAAAAAATAGAGGTCAACAAAGTCTCTCCTTATTCCCCTTTGAATAATCGCAATCATCTTCATCGCCGCAATATCCTCCAGAGAGGCAAGATTAAAATAGTCACTCTCTGTAAGGATTTTGAGCAAGGGATAGGGATAGGTAAATAGACTGATACCGATATCGTTCAATTCTAAAAGTAAGGTATCTTTAGCCATTGTATCCAGCAAAATCTTTTTGGGCTTTTGCTCCTGAAATTGGCGATAAATTTTTGCCGCATCAAATTCCTTGGGTATGTAGAAATCAAAATCTATAGAGGTGCGGTGTTTGATTTGGAGGGCAATCCCAGTGCCTCCGGCCAAATAGAACCTTTTCTCTTTGAGAAAAGAAAGATAGGGCAGAATTTTGGTCTGTCCTTTACTCAGAACCTCCCAGAATAGTTTCACACCTTAATTATACTACAATCAGGCTTTGAATTCAAGGCGAAATTGGACTTGCCATCTCCCTGTTTCAGTTTAGAGTGAAGGATAACCAATTCTATGATTTTGCAATTTCTATTATTTGTTATATAATTTGGGAGTCTATCAAATGTGGGTTTGGACTCTCCAGATTGCTTACTGAAGTGAGACTAACAATTAAATATCGCAATTTGCTGTGAATATGAGACAGACAATTGCCGAAAAGATATTAAGCGGTCATTGTGGAAAGAGGGTTACTGCTGGGGATATTTGTATTGCTGAGGTTGATCTGGTAATGGCGCAGGATGGCACCGCTCCTTTAGCTATAAGGGCTTTCGAGGAGATGGGAGGGAGAAAGGTTACCCATCCAGAAAGAGCTATCTTTGTTATTGACCATAACAGCCCAAGCCCTAGTATTGGTGTTAGCCAATTACATAAGTTGATGAGGGATTTTGCCAAGAAGCAGAGGATAAACTTCAGTGATGTTGGGGAAGGGATTTGCCATATTGTCCTCCCAGAAAAGGGCTATGTGAAACCGGGAAATCTCATCATCGGTGCCGACTCCCACACTCCCACCTATGGAGCATTGAATGCCTTTGGAGTTGGTATGGGTTCGACCGATATTGCTGCCGGTCTCTATAGCGGCAAACTCTGGTTTAAGGTGCCGGAGACAATTAAGATTGTCCTTAAAGGAAAATTGCCAGAAGGGGTCTTTGCCAAGGATATCGCGCTTTTTTTAGTTAAGAAATTAAGAGCAGACGGAGCAAATTACCAGGTAGTTGAATTAAAGGGAGAGATAATTGAATCTTTAAGTATGGAGAGCCGCTTTACCTTATGCAATATGATGGTGGAGGCCGGGGCGAAAAGCGCTATCTTAGAGGTGGATGAAAAGACAAAGGAGTGGTTAAGAGAACACAAGGTAAAGCAAACGAATCCAATTTTTCCCGACACCAATGCTCAATATTCCCAACTTTTGG
>DAOVGU010000040.1 GCA_030672255.1 bacterium | reverse complement strand
AGGAGGTGGTAGAAAGTTTGAATTTAGCCTATGATTCTGTTAAAATAGAGAATGAAAAAGAAGAGGTTCTGGATACTCAGATTGTAACCACAACTTAAAGCCAGGACACTTTATCCGTAATCTTCATTTTGTAGCCTCTTTAAATAAACTGACCAGTCCGTCCTTATACTATACATTTAATAATGTAGCAATTTCCGTGCCAACTTTAAATTTTTTGTCGTACAGTAAAGCATAAACGCCTCTTCCCGGTTTACCCCTCCCCTCAAGGGGAGGGGTAAAGGAAGGATGAAAGTGACAATTTTTGTCAATTGGGACAAAATTAGGCCAAAGTGCTTGCGGATGTAATCATAAACACCCAACCTTTGCAATTCCTTCTCAGTCAAAGTAGAAGGAGATGAATTGCTTTGGAGATGTGGGGAGTCTCTATTGAGGAGAAATTACAAGGATATAGGGAGTTATGACATTATCACTTCTAAAGGAATGCGGCTTTTGGAGATCCTTTTTACGGGAGAGAAAATTTAACTTTTCAAAACCAATAACCTTGCCCTTCTTGTCCTTTACTCTGATAACTTCATCCCCCGTCTCCTCGCAGATATATTCTAAGGACGGGTTATCAAACCAGATGTTTAAAGTGTTGCCTTCCTTATCATTCTTGGCTCTTTTGTGAGCTTCTGAGCCTTTTTGAGGAAATCTTTAGATGCTCTTAAAGCAAATTCAGTCCCTTCTCTTGACCATCTATCATAATAATCAGCATCTTCTCTTAATCTTTTACCTTTTCCAAGAGCTTCTATTAAGCTGCCCGGAAGTAATCTTGTCTCTACATAAAGGGCCCGAATGCAATAATAAGACAATAGTGGTTGTGCTATTCATCCTTAGATTCCCACAGAGTTATACCATGTTCTATCTCTTCAAAAAATACCGATTCTTCTTTTTCCATCTTGATAAACTGAGTTGAGTTGCGAATAACCGGCTGAACTCTTTTTCCGAGACTGCTTTTCTTAATCTTTTCTTCGATGGCCTTTGGACTATCGGTGAGGATGAAAAGATCGATATCGCTATCGGCTATATTTCCTCCCCGGGCACAACTACCAAAGAGAACTATTTTTTTGGAGAGGTTTTTTAATTTATTTAATAGGGACTGTAAGAGCATAGTAGTCTTGAGAACTTTCAATTGTTTAACAACAGGATTGTCATAATCAGTAGAATAGAGATAAATCTTTGCCTTCTTTTCTCGAAGGACAAGCTTTTCTTTAGCAAGTTTGCGAAGAGAAAAATTGACCCCTGCTCTGCTGACCTTGCTGGTTTTCTCGATCTCGTTGGCCAAGAATTGCTTGCCTGGGTTTTGGATAAGAAAGTCTAAAACCTTCTGAGCATTGGTCGATATAAGGCTGTTATTCATACGAATCTCCAATGACTTATCTAAAAAATTAGATGTACATCTAAAATAATATATGATTATCTAGGGGATGTCAAGGAAATCTCGTAAATTCTACGGACCTCGGTACCAAGTGTGGAATATTCTTTAAAGTTCAAATCTCCTCTATTTCTTTAAACCTCCAGCCTCCTATCCAGGCTCCTGTATTGAATTGCTTCGGAGATGTGAGGGGTTTGAATAGAGGAAGAGCCTTCTAAATCGGCAATGGTTCGGGAGACTTTAAGAATCTTATCATAGGCACGGGCAGACATTCCGAGTTTATCAATCGCCAAACCTAAGAGGGTTTTGGATTCTTCATTGATAAGACAATACTTCTTTATCTGGGACTTATCCATCCGGGAGTTGCAGTAAATATTATCTTCCTTGAATCTATTTAGTTGAACATCTCGGGCTTTGTTGACCCTTTCCTTAATAACCGCAGAACTCTCTCCTTTCTTTTCCTCGCTTGCCATTTGGGAGAAGGATATCCCGGGCACCTCAACCTGCAAATCAATTCTATCAAGAAGAGGGCCGGAGAGTTTAGCGCGATATTTCTGAATTTGATATGGAGTACAGGTGCATTCATGCCTGGGGTCGGTATAAAATCCACACAAACAGCCATGCGAAACACTTTAGCAACAAAGTATTAGTCTATGAGATTTCCCGAGAATTTAACCTCTCCAAGATTAAAATCCTAAGCAATCCTCTTTATCCCAAAAATCCCAGAACATTTGGAGAAAAGTTAAGGAAATGGAGAATGGATAAAGGATTATTTATCAAAGATCTTGCCAAAATGATTGGCGTTACACCGGATACAATTATAAACTGGGAGAGAAGGAATGTAAAGCCAAACAAGGAAAATTTGAAAAAGATGGGAAAACATCTCAAGTTGTAAATTTATGGTAGTCCTTAGGACCAAAAATTAAAAGAGCATTTGAGATTTTTTATGTTTCTAATCTAGATATAGGAGGAAAAAGGCTTTCCAACGGAGAAAGTGTTTGGTAAATATTTCTTATATTCTTTTGAGGGCATCTAATAGGATTTACATCAAATCTAACGCTCCTTGCATCTTGTAGAGTATAGATCCTCAGCTTCTTTCTCTTATCCGCCAAAATTTGGAGGCCCTTTTCGATAGGATCAGGAAGTTCGGATGGATTGATCCCTTTAGCAGTTGCTATATCCAAACCAAATAAAATTTCCTGTTTATTTTCTCTTTTCGGTTTTTCGCTAATCTTCAAAGGAAGGACATCGTTCAGCCGAAGATTTAAAATCGAAGAAGAAGCCATCACTAATTCTTCATCACATTCATTCACATTTAGATTTCTAAAAATCTGCCTTCCAGTTTGTACATTTAAACAATCTTTAATTCTTTCTACTGTTGCTACTCCACCAAAATAATTGATAAGTTGAGTTCCTGTCTGTTCTGTCCTTTTGTAAAGAGTATATAATAAATATGCTCTTGCGTCTTTGTCATCTAACAATGAAAAATGCTCAACAAATATAATTCCTATCTTATTAACATTTACTGGATTATCCGGATCCCATTCTAACCACTCCATTCACTACTCCTTTTTTATCCTTTTGACATTTCCTTTATAGCTTTCTACAATTCCTTCTTTTTTTAATACCCTAGGCAAATATTGAGCGAGCAAATAGTCAAATAAAATTACTCTATTTTCTTTCAAATTCTTCACATTTTGAGGGAGATTTACATCTTTTAACATGTCCTTTTTAGATCTGAGAATGGGATACATGTCCATGAAAAGAACTTTTTTGAAAGTGTCTTCTCCCAATATTTCACCAATACCATCAAAAACCGACCCAACTACACCATGATAGAATGGATTCTCTGGGGAAACAGAATTAAACTTATTTATTACTTCTTCTACACTCCTTTTTATAGAAAAATCATACACACTTCCTATTTTCTTCTCTAATTGCTCATAAATCCTCATCAGCATTTTTCACCCCCTAAATTTTTGCTCCTAAAATAAAAAGAAAGAAATTTCTTTTTTCTCTCTTTTTATCTTTTGACTTTTTAATAAAATTATTTAGCATAAATTTATTTCCTCAATGCTACCACACTTTTCAAATTTAGTCAAAAGTTTTATTCTTACTCTGAAGTTCTGACATAATTTTATTTGCATATCAAATTTTTACCTTGTTTTATAAATACCCCACACTTTTTAATCTTTTCGGTAACACCAGCTACAATTATAAACTGGGAGAGAAGAAATGTAAAACTTGTCATATCTGAAGAAAGATGATAAAAAACATTTTTTCTTACTTTATTGTTCTATTGGCAGTGGCCTTATTTTCTTTGACATCCTCGGTTTTAGCAGTTTTCGTGAAATATTCATTTGTTATTTTAAGCATTTTTGATAATTGGCTATGTAAAAACTGGTTTTGCGAAATTTCTGTTTTTCTTTCAAAATACAAATAATTTTTGAAAGGCCAATCTTTATATTCAGACTGCTTATAACTGTTAAAGATATCCGGAAGTGTTACGCCTTGAGATACCAATGTTTCTGACATTTCTAATTCTTCTATATCGATAAGCTCAAAATCATCAAGATATCCATTTAATAACTTTCTTTCTTGAATCCATCCACGCCATCTTTCAAATATGGGTGGAATATAAGATATTGCCTTTTCTGTTACTAAAACTGGATAAATTTTCTTAATTGTTCTACGATCAATCCCAAGTTTATCTAATTCACCACCTTTAAACTTATTAATGGCATCATTGAGCTGAACAATTTTGCCTTTGGATTTCCTATTTTGTGCACTAAAAAACATCTGCTGAATTTCCTTATCTACCCGCCCCAAATCAGCTTTCAGTATTGTATTATGTCTGATTCCGGAAATAGTAACTTCAATAAATATTAAAGAATTAGGATAATGAACAATAAAGTCCACTCCTCCTGTAGGATTTCCTTCCATTTCAGAAAATAATCTTGAGGTCAGAAGAGAACGTGAAGAAAGCGACGAATATAGTCTTTTCAAGAGGCTTTTAACATACACTTCAAAGCATCTGCCAGTAAATGCGTTTAAAATATTACGTTGTCTTTTTGTCGCTTCTTTTTCTTCACCTCTTGTCCCTCTGATTTTCTCTAACAAATAGTCGTTAATAACTCCATAAATACCAAAAGTAGCTTTTTCTTGAAGATATTCGTTATCTAAGAGAAAATATGTACTATCGTTTAATTTAAAAAATGGTCTTCTCCAAAAAGGTTGAAAATTAAAATAAAAAGAGCTTCCTTTTTCATCCTCTATTTTAAATTCTCTTTTAGAGTGGGCAAGAATACAAAAAATCTTTTTAGCTTCTTCTCTTATGTTTGGCTTCAAATTTCTAAAATATTGTTTTCCTATTAAGAATTCGTTAGGTTTTTTAATAAGAACAGATTTATCCGATCGCAAGTAATGAGCAAGTAATCCAAATGATAGAAAAATAAACAATTCCAAGTTTAGTCCAGTAATTTTCTTAAACTTATGAACTATTGGAAAAATTTCCTTAGGGTGTAATCCTTCCACTTCTTTAATGCACTCAAAATAAATTGTCCAATATCTTGGTAAAAGATATCTAAATTGTTGAGTTGAATTGAAATGAAGATTTCTGGTTAGATTTCCGAGTCGTATCTTCGTTTTTTCTTCTTGCGAGGCTGCCTTACTCTCTTTTTGAAAGAAATCATTCTCAGCCAAATCGGTAACTCTAAAAATAAATCTACCAAAAGAATCAAGGTCGCTCCCAACCAACTTTTTACTTTTTTTCTTGTCATTCTTAACGATGTTCGTTTTTATTAAAGCCAACATTTGTTGGCGAAAAAATAGTTTTCTACCTTCCATATACCAGAAATTTTCAAGACGTTGTCTTGGAACACCAGTAAACAATTGATCTACATAAATAAGCTCTTCAGGATTTCGACGGTAATATCCTTCAGAAAGCATATAGTGTAATTTAGCAAGACTTTGAAGAGCATCATAAAAATCAAATTTGATTATTTCTTCAAAAAATAATTTTTCATTATTTTTTATTTGGTTTGTATCCTTGTATATTTCTTTATAACTTACGTATACCCCAATAGATTTCTTAAAAGCCGAACTGCGCCTGCTTCTTTTAGGAAGGCAAGTTTTAGGAATAACTAAAAGCGGAGTCCTAGCCCATTGTTCTGGATTCAGAAATAATTTAACCTTTGGGTCCCGAATTTTCTCTCTTTTTAAATCCATATAATAATGGGCAATTATTTTTATAAGGTAAATAATTTGAGAATGTTATGGACGCAATATGACAATTGAATTTAAATTAGTAGAATTATTGCCAACACGGTAGTTTGCCTTGTTAGGTCCCAACCCATCATGTTATCTTTGCAAATTCATTTTTTCAGTTTATTTCTTAGTTCTTCATCAGAAATTGTCTTGAAGAAACTTTTCATTGCTTTACTATATGCTTGGTTAATGCTGGATTCGAATCCTCTTTGCGTAATAACTAACCCTGGAGATTTACCCTTTCCTCTGAAAGTCTCGCTCCAAATTTCACGGTTTGTCTCGGGCTCGTATAATCTTACTTCAAAAATGGCATCGCTATCCGCAGAAACCGCCCAAAACCCTGGGCTAAATTCTACCCAGAAAGTCCTCACGTCAGCTTCAAGCAATGCGGCAAACTTATCTAAGTTCAGAGTCGGAATTGACCTGAAGTCCTTTTCAGAAGTCACCTCGTAACCGGCCAATTCGAGAGAGTTAATCAAATTTTTTGTAAACACATCTAAGAAAATTACCCCTTTTTTAACATCTACTTTGCCCATCACTATTCCATAAGTGTTTTTCTTCACTCCTATCTTTGAGATGTCAGGGCGGGAATCTCTGATTTTTTTGATGGCTATTGGTATTTTTTCTCCTGTCACTGGTTTAATTTCCGGAACATCTGCATAGGCAAGTGAACCCCCCTCCCTCTCGCTTGGGGTATACTCTAAAGGGTCATAAAGTTTAACTCGGTCAACCCCCATTGCACATCCACCAAGAAGAATAGAAACACACATTACCCAAGACATTTTTTTAGACATCTCATCCTCCTGTTTTTTTAATTCTTCTTCATAGTATAGATGATATTAGAATTTTTTTCATCTTCTCTGGGAATTATATCAATATCCCAAATTTAGTCTAACGGTTCCAGCATATACAACACCGCCTTTTAGCAAGATGTCCCGAAGGGCAAGGGGGATAACCCATAGCCACATAACCGCTGTTATATGAAGTTTCCCGCACATTACCTATTGAGATCAACATGATCGGGAATGTCCTTCAATAAACATTTTAATGCAAAAAGAGATGCATGATGAGCTTCAACTGCTTCTTTTTGAGTAACATCTATTTCTCCATAACGCACGCCAGCGGAACATTGAATTTTCGATATAATTACATCAGGAATGATATTCAAATTGTTATTTATTAATTTCCTGTTAAGTTCTGAAAGATTGTGGTTTTTCTTGAAATCAATTCCACGCTTTTTCAACATCCCTTTCATGACTTTCTCAGTAAATTGTAGAGAAAACCACTTTGATTGATCGAAACTGTCACGGTAACTAAGAATAAATTTTACAGCTGATCCCAAATCTTTTAAAGCTTCATTTTTAAAAGGTAATTCGATTTTCTCTAACTTGTAGATTGTGTTAAAAGTATTGGCAGAAAAAATCATTATTTTCTTTTGATCGTCAACAGAGAGAGAATTTATTTTCTTTTTAGTAATGTCCTGAATCAATTCGCATAGGTTGATTTCTAAACCTTTTTTGTTATCAGTAGTATTAACAAATATATTAGCTCTTTTCTTGAAAGTTTTATCAAAAACAAATTTACATTTACCGTACACTCTCGGTATTTTTAATCGATACGGATCATTATCTATAGAGAGTACAACATAAGCTGGTGAAAAATCTATCTTCAACCGATCTCCATAGAGGTCTTCAAACCATTTGTGTATATGAGCAGACAAACTTACCCCATGATATACACTTGGTATCGGTTGTCCAGTACTTGTAATAGGTAAATTGATATGGAGACGAACAGCGATTTCACGGAAAGCATATAGAGGCCTGTTTGGGATAGGAATATTTTTTGCTTTCAGGATAGTGTCAATTTCCCTCATGAAAGATTCAAATTCACTCTTTGTTTTAAAATGATTCATGTTTAACTCTTTGCGGGCAATTTCATATAACTGTTCATATCCGAGCTAGTTCGTCTATGACCCTGAAATGGCGTATTTTATGAACTACTTCGTTTATGCGCGACTTTACTTTAGAATATCAGTTCATTTTATCACAGATTCAGGGATTATTACAATCCACCCTACTCTTCAAAATATCTCTTAATCCCAAAATCAGTATACCATTTTGCTATCTCTCCTGAATGGCATTTTCTCCGAACTTATCTTGCCCACGGATAGGATCACACAACCCCCTATTAATTTCAACTCTATTTTTTGATTTCTTAAAAAGAAACTGTTAAACTTCTATTTTATTTAAAGTCTTGGTGATAGAGTTTCTGATAGATATTGAGGAAAACATTAACTATTTACTTTGCAAAAATGGACAAAAGACCATGCTAAGTTCATTGGCAGAATCATCTTTGCCAGGTTTCTTTCCTTTCCGTTAGAAACATACAGAAATATCATTGAAGAAATAGAGGACTCTACACTTTTCAAAAATCTACCGTTGGTTATCAAACTTCTTAATAAATCCAAAGACTATCTTGAAGAGAATCTTTCTCCTGATGTAATCGCCAGAATCTGCAAAGACAAAAATTCTTTTTCTATCAAATACGCCTACCACGGCTTCAACCAATTCTACATGATTAAGCCGGACAAATTAAATGAAATAATAAAGAACAAACTTCTCACTCTCTCGGAAACAGATAGCACAGATAGTTGCCTTTACAGGTTGAGAAGAATAAACTCCAGAAATAGATTAACGCACATTCTTTTACAGGAGCTGATTAGATACCAGAGAAGGTACTTTGAAACAGCGGATCCGCTTGAACTTCTGCCCCTCAGTCAAGTTGATCTGGTCAAATATCTGAATAAAAATTGTCATTTAACCAGTCCACCTGCTCCCTGGGAAAAAGAGCAAGGTGGCAACCAACTACCAGTGGCTATTCACCATTCCTGGATTTCCCGTCTGGTCAACAGAATATCCCTTCTCACTCCCGCTGGCGAGAAAAGAGGTTTGAGATTTTTCTTCCCCAGTAAAACAGAGGTAAATAAAAGATTGTTGAAGAAAATACTGGATGAGGAGAGTAAATGGCTTGATTCTGATAAATCAAAGATACCCTTAACAGATCATCAGATAGCAAATTTGTTCAAGGACAGATTCGGCATTTACATTTCCAGAAATTCCATTAGCCAATACCGAAAAGACCTGGGAATCCCCAGAGCACGAAGAAGGTTTCTCATCTATAAATATCCTCCGCTTTCCGCTAACTTTTCTCCGTATTATGATTTAATAAAAGAATCCATTCGGCGAAACTGCCCTGCAGTCTCTGGGGTTTATGAGTTTTGCGTTAAAAACAAAGAGATAAAATATCCCAATGGTTTTACAAAAGTTTTCTATATCGGAAGTACTACTGACATAAAGAAAAGGTTAAGAGAACACCTAAACCATGGGAATAAAAACGGTGATATCAAAAGATTTATTAAAACCTGCCGGTGTCTTTTCAGATATATTAAATTTCCCCATGCCTGGAGAGAAGAAGAAAGAAAACTACTGGATCTATTTTTTTCCACTTATGGCAGTTTGCCCAGAGGAAATAAACTGAAAGGTCGTAAAAATTAGAAAAGTATTTTCAGATGGGCGAAACAAGATAAAATTTGATTTTTTTAAAATAGTATGATAACATAAATGTTATGAGTTTTGCAGAAGCAAGCAAGCAAGCAAGCACGCAAGCAAGCAAGCAATCTAACTCCTTTCACACAACATTCAAATTTTAGCTCAGGTATTCTTAAAATACCTGGGCTTTTTTATTTTCACTATCCCTCCTCAGGATAATAGAAAAGATATTTGGACATCAGCAGTTTAGTTTAAGTAATATTTTGGCTGGTCCAAAAAGAGAGAATATAAATGGGCATAGGTGAAAATTTAAGGAAAATCCGTTTACATAAGAAATTAACCTTAAAAGACCTCTCCAAAAGGATAGGGCTCACTCCCAGTTTCCTCTCCCAATTAGAACGAGACAAGGTTTCCTCTTCCATATCTACCTTGAGAAAAATAGCCTCTACCTTGAATGTAAAGATTGGTTATCTTTTTGAGGAAGAAGCCGAGAAACTTGCTCTGATTAAAAAAGACAAAAGAAAGGAATTTAAGTGTGAGGACTCAAAAACAAAGGGAGAAATCTTGGCCTCAGGGAGTCTGGATATAAAGATAGAGCCGCTTCTTCTCACTATAGACCCGGGCGGAGAAACTGGTAAGGAGTTGAGTAATCACCATGGTCAGGAATTCGGAATAGTTTTTGAAGGCAGAGTAAAACTCATCTTAGGGAAAAAGGAATATGTTATGGAAGATGGAGACAGTATCTGTTTTGACTCTGCTGAGCCCCATAAACTGGTGAACATCGGCAGGAAAAAGGCAAAAGCCTTATGGGTAATCACCTCCCCGGACTGGAAGGAATGATTTTTTTCTCTATTTATTTAAGTGATACTTAAATTTCTGTTGAACAAAACACAAAATTTTCAGAGAGAGATGTGATTGGGATATGAAAGAAGAGAAGTTGAATTCTTCAGAGACTAAAAAAAGAGTTCTCAAGGCAGTTGAGAAGGACCTGCAGGAACTTCTGAAAGGAAGAGACGGAGAAGAATCTATGAAACTCATAGCAGATGAGCTAAAGAAGCAGAAAGCTATATTCAAGGAAGCAAAAGTAGAGGTGTTAAACCAGAAACTCCAAGAGACTTCTCTTCTTTATGAAGTAACCAAAAAGCTGGCTCACCAAAGACTACAAGAACTATCTACTCTCTATGAAATCAACCAGGCCTTGGCCTCAGTCCTTTCTCTGGAGAAAGTACTCAAAATTATCATAAACAAATCTGCCAGGATCTTTGAGGCAGAAATCGTCTCAATTCTTCTTCTGGACGAGAAAAAAGAAAATCTTACTATCAGGACAGCCAGGGGATTAAACAAAAAAATTGTAGATACAACCTCTTTGAAAAAAGGAGAAAGAATCTCAGGCTGGGTGGTTCAACACAGAAAGGCTGTTTTGGTAAAGGATATAGAAAAAGACCCCCGTTTCAGGCTAAGGCACAGGGAAAAATATTACACCAAATCCCTTATCAGTGCTCCTCTCATAGTAAAGGAAAAAGTCTTAGGAGTAATCAATGTCAACAATAAAATGACAAGGAAGCCTTTCACTCCTTCTGAATTATCTTTACTTCAAACCCTGGCCTTTCAGGCGGGAATAGCGATAGAGAATGCCAGGCTTTATGAGCGACTCAACAATCTTTATCTTAATACCATTGATGCCCTTGCCCAAGTGATAGATGAGAAGGACCATTATACCCATACTCACTCCAAGAATGTTACCAAGTATGCCCTTGCAATAGCCAAGCAAATGAAGCTTACACCCCACCAGATGGAGGTAGTGGAAAGAGCCGCCAAACTCCATGATTTAGGCAAGATTGGTATCCACGATTACATCCTTGCCAAGCCAGATAAGTTAACACCAGAAGAATGGGAGGAAATAAAGACCCATTCTTTGAAAGGGGCAAAGATTTTAGAACCCCTCTCATTTCTGAATGGAGTGATCAAAGCAGTGAGAAGCCATCATGAAAGATATGACGGGAAAGGCTATCCAGATGGCAAGAAAGGCAAGGAAATATCTGTTGAGGCAAGGATAATGGCTGTGGCAGACGCCTTTGATGCTATGCTTTCTGAAAGACCTTATCGTAAGGCTCTTACCAAGGAGAAAACCATAAAAGAACTAAAGAAAAACAGCGGAACCCAGTTTGATCCAAAGGTAGTAAAAGCGTTCTTGAGGATTATACATACAGTTTTATAGGGGGGAGATGCGGGTAACCGGGTGAATATCAGGAGAAACCCAATGATGACACGCCGGGGCAATTCCGTATCCTGACGGTCTGGCCCCCACTCCCCTCTATAAAAAAAATAAAAGGCAGAGGGATGCGAAATCTGTTCTATCATCTCTCACCGATAAAGCAGGCTTTATTATTCTCTTTGCCTTTATGTTCTATCTTCTCCAAAACAGGAAAGAAAATAAATTTATTAAAAAGTGGAAAAGATAAAATGTAAGGACTGTGTTTTCTATGTAGAGATGTCCTCGGCTGAAGAAGAGTCTGGCCAGAAGTTTTGTCTGCACTTTAACGAGAAAATAGAAGGCGAGAATGAGGAGCATGACTGTGAGGCATTTCAACTAAAACAGAAAGGACGCTTATGAAAAAAAGACCTATCCGCTGGATTGAAGCCATAGCAATTACTATCGCCATTATGCTTATTCTTGCCGGGGTAGTTCTATTCTTTCGCGCTCGGAAGTAATTTAGAGATAATCAAAAAACAATGACAAGACAGCCTGACAAAGAGCCAGAAATTGCCAGTATGTTCGGTGATTATAACTATAACAGGGCAAAGGCAGAGGGTCTTTGGAAAAAAGCAGGAAGGTCTTTCAAGAAATTCTTAATCAAATTCCATAAAGAGGAGAAGAAGAAAAAGTGAAAGAGGATACAGACACATTAAGAAAAATTCAGGAAAGGCTAACAGCCATCATTGAGGAAGAATATTCTGAACTCAAAGGCAAATTTGAATGCAAGCGCTGTAGCAAGAAAGTTCCTTCCAATTTTGACCTTCTGATATCTCTTCGTTTTATTCCCCCAGAAGATGGTATTCTCTGTAATGACTGCCTGCGCAAATATATCTATGAACTGGAAAAATCAGAGAGTGAAAAGTAACAATGGATAAGGAAAAGATAAAAACATAATGGTCAGAGGAACAGTCAAATGGTTTGATGATAAGAAAGGATATGGGTTTATTGTCCCGGATGATGCAAGCGAAGATTGTCTTGTGCATTACACTGCTATTAAAGAAGAAGGGCTAATGACCTTGCGAAGCGGCGAGAAGGTCGAGTTTGAAATTATACAGGGTAAAAAAGGACGACAGGCAGGTAATGTTGTAAAATTACAATCATAACCATGCAGATTGGCAAATTAATGGACAGAATTAACAAGGAGGAAAGTCTATACCACATTATTGAGGATCTTTCCAGAAAAGCCCGGCAATTGCAGGACAAAGCCAATCCGGCAGTTTCTGTTTTGAAAAAAGAATTGGCAGAGAGAGGTAAACAGACTGGAACTGAGATACAAGCAGAGAAATAGATTGTGTCTTAAGGAGGCAAAAGGATATGGCAAAATATCGCAAAAGAATAGACAGTGATATATGGCATTGGTCTGAGGATTGTTCAAACTGGCCTAAAGAAAATTATGCCGCAAGGAGTAGCAAGCCGACATCCGGCAAGTTATGTGATGAATGTAAGACAAAAAATCCCGAAGAGGTAATTGTAGAAAATAAGTAATCTCTAAAAGTGAAAATTATTGATTTTTTGAAGGAGGAAGCAATCATCCCGGATTTAAAAGCAACAGATAAGGATGGAGCGATAAAGGAGTTAGTGACCATATTAGAGAAAAGGGGTAAAATTTCAGATAAGGAAAAGGTTGTAGATCTTTTATTAGAAAGGGAAAAATTAGGCAGTACAGGCATTGGCCAGGGAATAGCAGTTCCTCATGTTAAGATCGACCAGATAAAAGAAATTGTTATTGCTTTTGGATTTTCCCAAGGGGGGGTTAAGTTTGAATCTTTGGATGAGGAGCTTGTTTACATTATCTTTCTGGTTCTGGCACCGGTAGAGGCCACAGGAACGCATCTTAAGGTCTTGGCTAAGATTGCCCGGTTACTCAAGGACGAGGTCTTTCGCAATTCCCTGAAATCCTGTAAAGGGGGAAGTAAAGAACTTTTCAAACTCATCAGGGAAGAGGACGAAAAAAGCTCCTAAATGAGAACGGAGAAAGGAGGAAAATTGAATAAATTTAATAAATATAAAGAATTGGCAGAAAGAATTCATAAAGACCCTTTCTGTTTCGCAGGGCATATAATATGGTACACAGCTATTGCCTATGGGTTATGGGTTCACAGTCCATTGTGGATTGTCTTGAGCTTTGTTGTCAGCACCTTGCTTTGCCTTCCCTCCATACTTGGCTTTGATACAACGAGGTTAATCAAAATTTGGATAAGAAGTTATTTTAATCGTGTCGGTATTATTTTACATATCATTGGTTGGCCTTTGACTGTTTATGGTCTATGGGTTCATAACTGGAGTTGCCTTCTCCCGGCAATTATAGTTATGCTAATTGCCAATATTCATGCTGGTTTGAAAGAGAGGAGTAATGAGATAATGAGAAATTTTCTCCGCTTGCAAGATAAATAATCTCCGGAAATAAGTTACTCCCCAATAATCTTTATCAGCACCCGCTTTCTCCTCCCACCATCGGACTCACCATAGAAGATTTGTTCCCAGGGACCAAAATCAAGTTTACCATCGGTAATAGCCACTACTACCTCCCTTCCCATAACTTGCCGTTTCAGATGAGCATCAGCATTATCTTCGCCATTGTTATGCTGATACTGGGAAACTGGTTCATGGGGAGCTAATTTCTCCAGCCATTTTTCATAGTCACTATGCAATCCTTTTTCATCATCATTAATGAAGACGCTGGCGGTGATATGCATCGCATTGACCAGACAAAAACCTTCCTTGATTTTACTTTTTTCTACGGCATCCTCCACTTCCTTTGTTATACTGATAAAGGCTCTTCGGGTAGGGACATCAAAGAATAATTCTTTCCGATAATTTTTCATATCTATTCAACCTCCTTTCACTCAAGTATATTATACCCTGCTTGCTCACTCCCGCCAAACAGCTCCTGACCCTTTCGTTGCCAAAGAACCAAGAAAGGAGTATAATTAAAAGACAAGATAAATCCTTTTTAAAAATAATAACATGCCCGCCAAAGCCTTAACTGGAGTTGTAGGACTTATTATAATTTTTCTCCACAAAGACGCTCTGGAAAATTACATGGAGGCAGCAAAACTTCGGGAATACCAAGAAGAGATGTTTTTAGATACGGAGAGGATGTAGTAAAGTAAATGCTTGGTTACCATATCCACTTTTACTTCCTAAAACCAATTTTCCTCCGAAGCCTCTCCTAATGTATGATTAAAACGAGAGAAATAAATCAAAGTAACCATTATTTTGTCTACATCAGTTTAGTTATCTTTTTAGTTCTTGTCTTAATAGAGAGTGAAAGCTACTGCATTGGTTTCGGTGTGGCTAAAGAGGAAGGAATAGATGCAGAGATTATGGGGATGGGTGGAGCAGGAATCTCCCTTTCTGCTACTTCAAGTATGTACTGGAACCCTGCAGGAATGGCTGGTTTAGAAAAGATAGAACTTTCTTGGAGCGGAAAGGGGTATCCCTATTATGAGCTTAATTCTGAGAACGATGAAGCTATTTCCTGCCGTAATAAGTGGAATACCCAATTTATTGGTGCCACCTTTCCTGGCAAAAAAATATGTTTTGGCATAGGAAAATATATACGTGGGGCTTCTCTATTTCATGCGGAAGCCACCTATGGTCTCGTAGCTTTTGATGCCAGACTTAAAGTAAACACTCTTGCTCTTGCTTATAAGATACATCCAAAACTCTACGGAGGTATCAGCTATTGTCATGATGAATATCCGAGTAAGTTTGAAATTAGTGAAAAATGCGGAGATTATCAAGCTACCCATTTCGGGGAAGAGGAGGCGAATTCTTTCATCTTCGGTTTTCTTTCTAAGCTTAAATTCACAGAAAATTTTGATTGGAAGGCAGGGTTAGTATATCGGAGTCCTAAGAGGCTTAAAGGAGATTTTTATTTCCCTTATACGAATACAACAAGGGAAACCATTGCTCAATTGCCTGGTACCCTTGGGATGGGAACATCTTTCAATACTTCTCGTCTCATATTAGCATTCGATGTTACTCACGCTTTTTACGACTCCCAGTTTTCAGGTCCGAAAGATAGTTATTCTGACGTAACCGATTTTCATTTTGGCTGGAGAGAAAATTTGGAAATATGCCCTTACGTCTTGGGTTTTACACTATGGAGTCACCGGATACTATGGCATTTGGAGAGTCGGAGAATTTTTTTACTATCGGCACGGGATATCGGTTTACCAAATATATCGCGGTTGATCTTGCTTATAATACGGGGACACAAAAGACAAAATTTGGAATAGGTTCCCTTAAATTGCAGTTCTAAGAATACCTTTCTCGGGGAGAGAAAAGGTAGAAATTGACAATCATAAAACTTTATGGTAAGATTTACTAGTAAAAGTAAAGAGTTATGAAAACAACAGTTATGTCAATTAAGGTAACCAACACAGAAGCAGCTTCTAAAAGTTATAGCAATCGCGGAAAGAAGATCTATGTATGGAGTTGTTAACAGGATGAACGAGCATTATGCGGAAGAACACAAAGAAATCTTAGAATTTCTCTTATCCGGATTGGGTAGGTTGCAAAAAAAGAAATAGGGGGAAAGATGAGAAAGGAAAGTTTAGCATTTTTCTTGGTGAGCATTAGTATTCTTGTTTTAATATTTACAAGCCCAGCCCTCGCAGAGAATCAGGCTTCTAAAAAAGAACTCAGTTTTGGAACTTCTTACAATTTATCCCCCTTAATCAGAGGCGAGAGTTTACAGAATTTACAGAAAACGACTTTTACTCGGGGCTATGCGGCACAATCTGGGGGGATAAGCATTAGTAAAAGTCTAAATATAAATATATCTGACTGTAGTTTAAGAAGAGTGAGAGATTTTGATTCTATAAAGATAAAAAGCACTGTGCCTTTAGGCAAACCAGGAGAACCAGAGCTACCAGCTAAAATTGCTGTTTATACTTTCCCAAAAGATGTCCGGATTCGAAGTGTAGAGGTTATCGGAGGTACGTATGCCCCCATATTAAATAAACTAAGAATTGCCCCAGCCCCTCAACCAACAAGAAAAGGAACAATTCCACAGCCCAAAGGAGGGTTAATTCCCGACAAGGCAATCTATTCTTCCGAAAATTATTTCCCGGGTAAAATCTTTACCTATGAAACAGGGAAGGATAACCAAAATACTTACCTTTATCTCCGCTTTTACCCTGTTCAGTATATCCCAAAAACGGGTGAGGCTTTTCTGATTACCGATGTTTCCTTCAACATTTATTACGAGGAGACGGAATGATTAAAAGCAGATATAAAGTCGGCCTTTTATTATTCTTCGTAATCAACTTTTTCTTGCTATTTGCAAGCCAGGACTCTTTTGCCACAGATTATGAAGTCTTGATTATCACCCCAGAAAAATATCAAACTCAGGTCCAGGCACTTCAAACTCTGCATAATGGTGACGGGATGAATACTTGCTATGTTTTCACAGAGGATATTGACACTTACTATGGAACTAGTGAGCATCCCGCTGCCTCTGATCCTCCATTTGCCGGGTATAGCAGTGGTAGCAACCCAGGGTACGATA
>DAOVGU010000011.1 GCA_030672255.1 bacterium | reverse complement strand
CTCAATCCGTCGGGTTACCTTTCCCCTTTCCAGTGCGATGACCGTGGGCACATTTTCAACCCCAAACTGTTTGTGTATCCTCTTTACTTTTTCCACATCAATCACATAGACAGGAATTTTCTCGTTTTCCTCACTGAATTGTTCCAGCTCAGTCAACGCCCGCTTCGCGGCTGATGAAAACGCTCCGTAAAACGCCAAAACCAAAAAGTTTTTATCCTTTTGCTGAATCTGTTGTAAATGTTTTTCATCCTTTATCCAGGTGACCATCTCCCATCCCCTATTTTATTATACTTCCCGGAGAAGTTCCTTATCAGGAGTACCAGTCATTTTCTTAATCTCTCATCCAGGCTACCATCTGGTAGCATCCAGTCAGGATGTGGCTGCCCATTCTCTTCCATATGGTACCTTACACAACTTCTCCAGTCACCTTTACAATAAATTTCAATCCATTTTCTATCTAATTCTCCTTGTTCATAGAAATACTTCATTGGACAAACCGGAAACCATTTACAGTCAGCCATTAATGTTTTTGGTTTTTTTAGCCTCCAATAATCTTACATAATTTTTGAAGAAGAAAAATTCTTCAAAGTTACTGAAATTGTGACTTGCCAATATTTTCTTCCAATCTCGCTTTATAAAATCAAATGCATAAGGACATTCCACGAGCTTAAAAAGCGCCTTAAAATAAAAAGGCATCTTTTTATAAGAAAATTCATTATAATCTAAAATAAAAAAACTCCCATCGCCCTTTAATACCCCAAAGGCACTGTTTATAATCACATTTCTGATATTCTGGGGAAAACCATGGAAGACAAAAGAAATAAAAACCTTATCGAACTTTTTTCTAAAGGGCAAAGGTTTATCAATTCTTGTATGGATAATTTCAGCATTAGAAAAATTGACACACTTCTTCCTAAATTGAGAAATCATCTCTTCAGATATATCAACTCCAATTAATTTCCCTTCTTTTGAAAGATATTTCATCATTAGGCAAGCATTTCTACCAGTACCTGCTCCTAAATCAAGTATTCTATCAGAAAGCTCAATTTTCATTAACCTAATAGCCTTTCTTATAAAGGATGGATATCTCCCAAAGGTTGCGATATCAAGTATTGCATCGTAATGCTTCGCCATAAATCCTTTAGTTTCAACTTTTGATTTAGGATAATAATTGCCCATAGAATTTCATCTTATTCATCATTCAGAATCGGTTTTTCCATCTACTTTTTTATTTCTTCCTCATATTTGGGGAAATATCCTTTGATAATTTTCAAATTGAATCTTGAAAGAATCGATTCATTTGACTCTCTTTCCAATAAAAATTCAAAAGATTTTTTTATCAACTCTTCTTTAGTTATTTTACCTCCGGTTAACTTTTGATAATATTCATTATCCAATTCCACATTATGTTCTGTTTTAGAATTTTCCTCACCTACAATTACTATAAACTCTCCCTCATTTTTCTTCTTTACTTCAATCATCTCAAAGCCTCCCGCTTTTATTAATACTCAGGTAGAATACTTTCTCAGAAGATTCAACGACCACTATCTTTAATTCACATTTTCAACTTTCATCTATTTCATTTTTATAAAAGATTACATTCCTTGAATCTTTGAAATATTTTCTAAAAGTAATGAATAAAACAACTGAAACAATACTAACTACACTACCGTAAATAAAGGTTATACCTGGATTAATTTGCCATAAAAATCCGGCTATTAAACCAGCTGGCAGTGCAAGCAAACCTGTTGTAGTATGAAATGTTCCTAGGGCTGTAGCTCTTAACGCACCTTTTGACAAATCAGATATATAAGCCCGTTGATTTCCATCAATTATCGCATAGACCATACCATAAAGAGCGAATAAAACTACAAATGCTATTAGGGAATTGAAAAAGGCAAAACCAAGAGAGGTTAATGAAAATAGTAAGTAACCAAAAACGATAACTTTTTTTCTTCCTATTTTGTCAGAAAGAGTGCCAAAAGGAATAGCAAATACAGCATAGAAAATATTGAAGAGGATATATAAGAGAATTGGTCCCCCAATAGATAATTTACCTGTAAAGAATTCTTGTGCTCTGAGAACGAAGAACATATAACTGAAATTTGCCAAAGCGAATATGCCAGAAATCAGGATGAATAGCTTAAGAGATTTCGGAAGTTTTTTTAGACTTATTTTTAGAGTTACGTCTTGCGGCTCTCTTTTCCCCTCTTTTACAAAATGTAACGGAATTAAAGAAAGAAATGCAATGATTGCCGCAATGAGGATAATCGACTTAAAATCAAATCTCAAAAACCAGAATAGAAGAAAGACAGCAATTGATCCTGCAATTGCTCCAGAAGTATCCAAAGCTCTATGAATTCCGAATCCTTTGCCCCTTTCTTTTGGCATAGAATCCGCAAGAATAGCGTCTCTTGGCGCAGTTCTTAACCCCTTGCCTACTCTTTCCAGACCAGCAAAAACTAAAATATGTTGCCATATTTTGGAAAAAGCCAAGAATAACTTAAAAGCTGACGAAGTTAAATAACCAGAAAAAACAAATATTTTCCTTTTCCCTGTTTTGTCAGACCAAAAACCAGAAAGAACTTTTAGAATGCTTGAAATACTATCTCTTAATCCCCCAATTAATCCAACGACTAAACCACTACTACCTAACGCTGTGATAAACATCGGCAAAATTGGCATTATCATTTCACTGCTCAAATCGTTCAAAAAACTGACGATGCCCAATAAAAGTATATTGGCACTAATACCTTTTAGATATTTATTTTTCATAATGTTCTTGTTTTTAATATGCCTGGTTGAAATCCAGAATCCATTTTCTATCTAATTCTCCTTGTTCATAGAAATACTTCATTGGACAAACCGGAAACCATTTACAGTCAGCCATTAATGTTTTTGGTTTTTTACAATTTTTTATCATTTTTTCTTCCTTTGAGTTAGCTCTTTGAAGTGCAACCATCTTAAAATTTTTAAGGGATTGAGGCATATTTACCTTTAACCTGCTAAAAGAATAATTAGCAAAACACATAATAATCCCATTATAAGACTAATAATACCTACTTTCAAATTTTCTTTTATTTGTGCTGCTGGAATTAGTTCTTCAATTGAGATGTAAGTCATGAAACCCGCTGCAAGTGCAAGTGAGGCTCCTAATAAACTCAAAGAGGTTTCTTTTAAAATATAGTAACCAAAAATAAAACCAACCAGCTCAAATAATATCGTTGCCGTCAATATGATAAAGGATTTCCCTCGCTTTTTGGTTAAGCCATATAAAGGAACTATTGTTGCAATATTTTCCGGCACGTCCTGCGCCGCAATTCCTAATGCTATCATAACTCCTAATGCCGGTTGTAAAGTAAACCCAACCCCGATTGCCAAACCTTCTGGTATATTGTGCAAAGCCATGCCAATAACCAGCATCACAACGCTTCTTTTAACTGATGGCTTTTCTTTCTTAAGTAACTCTGGATTTATATGGGGTAAAATTCTATCAATAATTCGAAAGATTACTATCCCCAAGAAAAAAGAAATAATAACTAAGTAAAAAGGTGCAATTTTTAAACTTTCAGGTATCAATTGAAAAAATGATATACCTAACATCATTGAAGCAGCAAATGCTAAAGAACCATGCAAAATATTTTCTTTAGGCTTTTTTATTAACCCAATTAGAGAACCTAAAGTTTGCCCTACAAAAATTAAAACCACTATAAATAATATTTTATTCATCCTGCTCGTTTTTCCATAATTATATTGATATCTAAATCATTCTAATAGCCTTAAAAGGACAACTTAAGGCGCATAGACCACAACCTCTACATAAGCCGACTGGAAAAGGTATTTCATAAGGCTCTTCCTGCTTCATCGTTTTTGTCGGGCAGACAAGTGTAGCAACACAAATTCCTTTGCTGCACTTTTCAGGATGGCATTTTTCAGCATCCACTGCTGCTCTCGGTTTAGGCATCAGGTTCTCCTTTTACTTTTGGTGGTACCGTTCTTGGTTCTGTCAATTGTAAGCTCAATAGAAAACCAGCAAGAACCATAAATAGAGTTGTCATGAATAGGAAATTGTGAGATAGATGTTGAACTATAGCTCCTCCTATAAGAGGAAAAATCGCCACCGGAAAAGTAAGGGTACCATTTAAACTTATATAAGTAGGACGGTCTTTTTGAGGTGCTATATCTAATAAAAAATTAGTTTTCCCGACAGCGTAGCCTGCGGTAAAAAAACCTACAAGTAGAAATAGGAGAATAAATAATATCGACAAACCAGGTAAGGTCATTATAGCAACTAAAGGGACTGTTAAAGCTAATAAAGCGCTTATCTGTAAAACTTTCTTGTTACCTACAGAGTCAGACAAATGAGCCCAAAGGAAGTTGGATAATGCACTGCCCAACATCTGTGCGGCAAGGAATATACCTACCATTCCCAATCTTATTTTCAACACATCTCTGGCATAGAGTACATAAAAAGGCAAAGCTAGGGCACTGCTTCCTATAAGTATCTCCACTAAGAGAAACTTTTTATAGTTACGATCAGATTTTAAAATTCTAAATGCCTTCTTTAGAAATCCTTGAAAATTTAAGTGAGTTTTATGCACTTCTTCCACTGGCTCTTTTACCGAACCTAATCCGAGATAGGATATGCCCATAAAGACGAAAGCAAGGAAAAACAGAAAGGAGAAGTTCTGAGGAAAGAAGATATTTTTATTACCCAGGACATACTTGGCAATAAGACCTGACCCAATAGCCAGAATACCTCCTAAGAGCTGGCGATAGCCAAAAAACCTTCCCCTTAAAGTAGAAGGAATCGCCTTACCCCAGATATCCATGAAAGGTATAACAGCCACTCCGCCCATAACGGTAAATACGGTAAGCAGCAAGAACAGAGAAAAAAGTACCAAATTTGGATGGGAGGTAGCAAAAAGATAGGTTATTAAGGACAAGAGACCCCAGCAAAGGGCACGAATAGTAATCGCAACTCTCAAAAGAGGTCTTTTGTGAACCTTAGTTTCCAATTTACTGGCTACAAACAATTGGGGTAAGACACTACCTAATCCTCCAAGGCTACCCATTATAGTAGAAGAAAATCCTATAAGTATTTTAGAATTAGTAAAATTATTCAAAAAGACAGGCAAGATAGTATTTGGATTTCCAAAAGCCTGGCCCCCGGTGAAGAATGTGCCATGTATAAGTCCCATGGCAAAATTCCATTTCAGTTTAGTGCCTTTACTTTGAGCCTTAGACATTTTTAATAATCGTGGGGGATACCTTTAATATGCAGGAGCAAGTGTTCCTTATTACTATCTAAATCATCAAGCCACCCGTAATTGGCATCATTTTTAGAATCTAAATCTTTCACGTAAGGTTTAATATCTAACAGAGGAGTATTGTCAAATACATCTAATCCTGACGTAAAAATTTCATTATTAACTATCTTCTTTATACGAACAATGCTAATTCCTATAGGATTTGGGCGAACAGGAGATCTGCTCGCAAACAGACCCACCTTTGTACCAGGAGTCCAAGGGGGGCTTACAGTCATAGAAGGACGGCGTCTAAGACGGTCAATAAGGTATATCACATAGATATAGCGGAAACTGTCGAGGTCAAGAAGTCCTTCAGTATATTTGGTATTAAGCACAATACGAAACTCTCCTTTATCCTCGTCTATAGGCTGGTAAGGTGCGTTATCAATATACGGTGTTCGGATTACACCAATCGATTTAAGGTTAAAATTTGTCATATTTCTATTCTCCTTTTATCCTTTCAACTTTCTCAATGCAGCTTCAAAATATTTAGTTATTTTCTGCGAAAGTTCAAGGACTCTTTCTAAATCTTCAGCTACCTCATCATAACCTGCTACTTTCGCTCTTTTGATCCATTTCTCGATATCCTGGACATGCTCCTTATTATGCTTTAGCAAATATGGTAATCCTATCCCCAGTCTTCTTATATCTGAATGATGATCATGTTCATCCATTTGCTTTACTCCTTTTTCTTTCCAGTATCACATAGTTTTCCATGAAGTCAACTTCTTTTATGAAGTAACCTTCGAGACGCTTACTATCGCCAAAAAGTGCATTTACCTGAACTCCTTACTCGTCAGCTAACACTTGAGAGGTCTCCTCTATGAACAGCTTCTCTTCTTCCTTCTTGCTCAGATATACATTCGATAGACACATATTTCCTCCTTTTTAGGTTAGTAGTAGAGAAGGATTAACTCCATAACATATAGGATATATTTTCTCTAAAAAAATACCCCTTTTTCTGTATTAAATTGAGTTTCTGTTCCAACTCTTCTAATCGTTGAAGCATAGCTTTATCATTCCTGGGAAATATTTCGTTAGCCAAACCCGCATCCCAATCTTTAAAGATTTGTTTCCAGTACTTCAACCATCCCGGTGATAACCAGTACACCTTCTTTCCATTACTTATTCTCTCCCTTTCTTCGCTACTAGCCAGCATATCAATACAGTTCTTTGCATTAATCCTTGTAACCTGGCTCATTTCTGCTTCTATTATTTTATCTATACTTATTGATGGGTCGTTCGGGTCAATATAACAGCGGCTTCCGTAGATGACTATGACCTGTGATGAATATCGCCGGGCATGATGCATCTGCCGCAGAAGATCTTTTTTTAATTCCCGAGGATTCTCATGCAAATCCGGGATGGTATATAGAATTTTATCCGCCTTAATAATACTTTACTTCTTCTATATTCTTTAGCATAATCTTATTCATCTTTCTTTAGCTACTTTTCAATACCAGCTTTCATTAAGGGCTTATCTTTCTCGCTTTGAGCAATCTTATAAATTTAGTAAAGAAAAAATGCTCCTCAAAATCGGTGAATCCTTTTTCTGTCAGTATCTTCTTCCAATCTCGTTCAATAAAATCAAAGGCATAGGGACATTCTATGAGTTTAAAGAAGGTTCGCTGGTGAAAAGGAAGGGTCTTTAAATCAAATTCATTCCAGTCCAAAATGTGAAATTCTCCATTATTCTTTAATGCCTTGTAGGCATTATCTATAATTACTTCCCTGGCATTTTGCGGAAATCCATGGAGGACAAAAGAAATAAAGCCCTTATCGAACTCTTCTTTAAAAGATAAAGGCTCATCAATTCTGGCATTAATTATTTTAGCATTAGGAAAATGGACACATTTCTTTTTGAACTGAGAAATCATTACTTCTGAGATATCAATTCCCATTAACTCCCCTTTTGGAGAAAGATATTTCAGCATTAAGCGAGCATTCCTACCGGTACCAGCACCAAAATCGATAATTCTATCCTCTGGTTTAATCCCCATTAATCTAATAGACTCTTCTATAAATGAAGGGTATCTACCTAAAGTAATGAGATTCATGAGGGCATCATAATGCCTGGCGATGAATCCCTTTGTCTCTACCTTTGATTTTGGATAACGATCACCCATTTTTTCATCTCTGAAGTGAATGCCATATTTCCATTACTTTCCGTGCGTCTTTTTCATTTTAATATCTTCCATATTTCTTTACAGCTTCATACATCGCCATTATATTCTCGGGTGGGACATCCGATTGAATGTTGTGCACCTGGGTGAATACAAACCCCCCGCCCGGAGCAAGGTCTCCTATCCGTCTCTTTACCTCCTCTTCTACTTCTTCAGGTGTGCCAAAGGGCAAAACTCTTTGGGTATCGCAGCCACCGCCCCAGAAGGTTATATCATTGCCAAACTCTCGTTTTAATCTCTTTGTATCCATATCCTTAGCACTCACCTGCACGGGGTTCAATGCATCTATACCCATCTCTATAAAGTCGGGGATGAACTCATAAACCGAACCACAGGTATGCAAAAACAGGTATGCATTTGAGTGCTCTTTAATATATTGATAAAGTCTTTTGTGTCTTGGCTTTACTACTTCTCTATACGACTTGGGTGACAGTTGTGGACTATCTTGCATTCCCAAATCGTCACCAGTTTGAACAATCTGCACATATCCTTCCACTGCAGGTAAGATTTTCTCAAGTCTCTTGATATGTGCATCTACAAGTTTATCTAATAAACCGGCTGCAAACTCCTCATTTCCTGCTAAATCCATCATAAATTTATCCCAGCCTCTTAACCCCTGCGCCCATTCGTAAATACCGCCAGCGCCGTTAAGCATCAATGCGTAATCGGTAGTTTCATACAGATGTTTTACCCGTTCATGCAAATCTTTCAAAGTTTCTTCATCAGCAGGGCCATAAAGAAGATTCTCAAGGTTTTTCTCTAACTCCTTCAATGTGCTGACATTTCCCAAGGGGTGATCCACGCCATCAAAATAATATCCATTTTTTGGCATTCTTGATGTTATTCTTCCTGTTTCATCTCTTAAAACTCGTGAGCCATCTGGTAAAAGTTCGGGATTAAACCATTCTGGAACTTCGCAGGGAGAACCGTCTGGCAACTCACTCTTTTTCCATTTCTCCGATTCTGATGTTTTAAGACTTCTCTTTGTTACAATGGGTAAAACATCGGCTCCTATTATCTCAAGAACTTCAATTTCCGGTTCTGCAAGTTGCTGTCCAAGATCGTAAATCCTTGTCCTACCACCCTCTATGCCCAGATACCTTTTTAGCTTATTATAAGCTATACCCATAATTCCTGTAGACATCATCGCTCCTAAATCAACGGGAATTTTATCTGGCTCCTTATGCTGTAAGGCAGTGAGAATTCTTTCTCTCGAAGTCATTGCTTCACCCAATAACTAATTTTGCCATTTTCGTGACTTTTAACAACATTTCGCTCAATAAATTTTCATTCAGAGATGACATTAAGTTTGTTTAAAACAGATATAAAAATTCATATTCTTATAGCAATATTTATCTATCTTCCCTAAAGATTTCAATTTCTTCTCTACCCAGTCAAGGTTTACCCTTCTGTATTCATCTTCAGAATGGGGAAAACCAAACTCATTAAATTCAGCGATGATAATCTTTTCTCTTGAAACTTCGTAAGAAAGATTTGTGGTATCCTCCTTTTCAAATCTAATTTTCTTCGCTAATCCTTCCTGCTTTGCTTTCTCCTTTGCTTTCTCCTTTGCCTCTTCCAATGCCTCTACCAATATATCTATACATGTTACATTGCAATTAAAATCCCTTGCAGCAATTACCGCTAAATCCCCTATTCCTATGTCTAATAAGGTTTTGTTTTTTACCTTACCTACTTTTAGTACTGTGGCTCTGTCTAAATTTTCTAAACAATTCTGTTCCATAATTATCTTCCCCGCATTTTATTTGCTTTTAGCCCACGAGGCGAGAAAAGTTTCCGAGCCTATCCCTTCATTACCTTAATTGCATGATTTAGGATAGGGGATATAATCTCCAGGCTTTCTCTGGCTCCTTGCGGATTTCCGGGAAGATTTACGATTAAGGTCTTTTTTCTGATTCCGACAACCCCGCGCGAGAGATAGGCACGCTTTGTGCTTTTTGCTCCCTCTGTTCTCATTAGCTCGGAAAGACCGCCTGCCTCCTTATCCAGGATTTTTTTGGTCGCTTCAGGAGTGACATCCCGGGAAAAGAAACCGGTGCCTCCGCTGGTGAGAATAAGGTCCACTCCTCCCTGGTCTGTCCAGCGGCTTAATACCAGGGAGATATATTCCTCTTCATCGGGAATGAGTTTATATCTTATCGGAGTTATTCTAATCTTCTTTAAATATTCTTTGAGAAAGGGACCGGTTTTATCCGGCCTTTCCCCGAGGGCACTTCTGTCGCTAATAATAAGAATCCCGGCGGTGATTGGGGTATCGGCAACAATCTGAAAGGCATCCCCTTCCTTAATCATTCCTCCTTTAAGAACCTTCGCAAATACCCCGTATAAAGGCATCAGGCATCCTTCTGGCATAGCAAAGACCTTTTCCGGTTTATTAATATGTTTACCTATTTCGCTTACCTCTAGAATGGTCTTACCAATTCTTAATTTTGTGCCGACTAACAAACTGGTCAGTTCAATCCCTGTAGTGCGCAAATTTTCCATAAGGTTGTCGGCCCCAATCTTTTCATCTCTGCCTCTTAACCGGGCGATACTTTCCTCGGCCAGAAGGCTTATCTGTCGGTCTCCCACTCCCGCATGGGCATCTCCGATGATGCCATAATTTTCCTTTAAATTTGCTTTATCTACCCTCTTTTTTAACCCACCTTTCTGAGCACCAACATAAATTGATTCAATCTTTCCCATTTTTTCTCCGGAAGGTTCCGCTTTTGCCGCCAGTTTTTTCCAACAAAAATATATCGGTAATTTCAATCGTTCGATCATACATTTTACACATATCGTAGATGGTAAGAGCGGCAAGGGTAGCGGCTATTAGTGCCTCCATCTCCACTCCGGTTCGCTCTCGGGCAGTAACATAAGAGGTAATTTTAATCTTTTCAGACAATAATGTAAAAGAGATTTTAATATTAGAGATAGACAAAGGATGGCAGAGGGGAATGAGATTAGAGGTTTTCTTCGCCGCCATGATGCCGGCAATCTTTGCCTGCTCAAGAACATCTCCCTTTAAAGCTTTTTTCTTTTTTATCAACTCAATTATTTGTGGCTTTAATTTGACAACCGCCTGCGCCTTTGCTTTCCTGAGAGTAATATCTTTACCACTCACATCAACCATCCCATTTAATTTGTTCCCCATTATATCAGTCCCCTCTGTATCTCCCCATAGGGGAGAAGATTAAAGACAATGGTAGTTGCGTAGCAATCATAAGTGGAGGCGGATAGACAAATCTACCGTATCAGCAGGAGGAAAGCCGAAACTGACCGATAAATACTTCCTTGATTCTCTTGTGAGAGAATTTCGGAAGGATGTTCCCCTGCTGATATGGTTATAGATTTGTATCCGCCGTAGCGTAGATGCGGAGCAACTGACCATTGGCTTAAGAAACTTCCGAACCTATCCACCAATTTTATTCATCGCAAATTCATACTCTCTTTTAATGGGCTTGGAGTAATTATGCTTTTTGTGGATAAGATTATTCATCGCTTTCATCATCTCTGATCTTGTTAGATTTCTTCGCAGCATTTCTTTAAGATTGATATTGAATGGCGAGAAAAGGCAGGGGTATAACTTACCAACTGAACTCAAGCGTAGCCGATTACATCGAGCACAGAAATATCCCTCATTGGAATCTATAAAACCTATTGAGCCCTTTGTCCCTGGTATCCGATAATTTATCGCCGGACCATTTCCTATCACCTCAGCCGGCAAAAGTCTTCCGAACCTTTTTTCAATGACCTCCTTTACAACCCTATTAGGAACAAACCTCTCTTCTAAATTTAAAAACTCATTTTGCGTGGAAAAGTATTCGATAAATCGGATAGATAGATCAAACTCAATGCTTAATTCAGCAAAATCAATTATTTCGTCATCATTTATTCCTTTAAAGAAAATGGCATTGAGCTTTACCGGATTAAAACCAATTTTCAAAGCCGTATCAATGGAATTCCACACATCTTGAAAATTATCATAACCGGTTATTCTTTCGTATCTATCCTCTTTAAGCGTATTCAGGCTGATGGTGACTCTACCCAATCCTGCCTCTTTAAGAACTACCGCTTTCTGCCCCAATAAAATGCCATTGGTGGTCATACTTATCTCAGAGATTGAAGGGATTAGCTTAATCATTTCAATCAGACTCTCAATCTTTCGTCTTACTAAAGGTTCTCCTCCCGTCAACCTTACCTTTCTGATTCCACACTCGGAGAGCATTTTGACAATACCTGCAATTTCCTCATAACTTAAAATTTCACTATGCGGTAGAAAAGATTCCATTCCCGACGGAAGACAATAGATGCACCTTAAGTTGCATCTATCGGTCACCGAAATGCGTAGGTAATTTACCATTGGATAATATTTACCTGACTATTTTGCTTCAAGAAGGATATACCAGCATCCACAATCATAAAACCGTTGGCCGAAAGAAGAGAGGCGATGTCGGCTGAGCCATGGTAGGTAGGTACCGGAAAAACCTCCCATCGATTATTCTTCATCTCAATCCAGGCAGGCAGGAAATGCTTTCTTTTGCCCAGTTTCTGATGGAAATCCCTGTTTAATATTCCTTTCTCTATCTTCAGAGATATTTCTCTACCCATTAGTTTCTCGATGGCAGGTTTAATCAGTATTAAAAAAGATAAATAGGTGGAGACCGGATTGCCCGGCACGCCAAAAATAAGGGTTTCTCCTTTCATGCCGAAAAGGTTGGGTTTTCCCGGTTTTATGGAAACCTTATGAAATATTACTTTGACCCCGCAGCTTCTCAATACTCTGGGAACAAGGTCATAGTCTCCCATGGAGACACCACCGGAAAGAATAAATAAGTCACTTTTTAATCCCTCTTTTATTTTTTTCTTTAAACCTTTTGCTTTATCCTTGGCTATACCCAGATATTGGTTCTCTATATCCATTGAGGAGAGAAGGGAACAGAGCATAGGTCCATTGCTGTTATAAATATGGCTAAACTTTAGAAGGCGATGACCTATTTCAACAAGCTCATCCCCGGTGCAGAGAACAGATACCTTTGGCCTTTTATATACCCTTATCCTGGCTCTACCTAACATTGCCAATACCGCAACCTCCGGAGCTCTGATAATTGCTCCTTTTTTTAAGACAACTTTTTTCTTTTTTATGTCTTCTCCTTTCAAACAGACATTCTCCCCTTTAGAGACTCGACGAAGGATTCTAACTAAATTACACCCCCACCTACCTCCTCCCCCCACTGCTTCGTTTCGCGAAGCAAAACGGTGGGGGAGGAATGAGGAGAGGGGGGAATTTTTGGTGAATTCAACCATAACCACACTATCGGTTCCTTTGGGTAAAGGGGAACCGGTCATAATCTTTACACACTCTCCCTTTTTTACTTTTCCGGGATAAAACCCACCCGCGGGAACCGTTCCCACAACTCGTAAATCAACCGGGATAGATTTGAGGTTTTTTGCACAAAGAGCATAGCCGTCCATCGCCGACTTGCGAAATGAAGGGATATCGAATTTGCTCTTCACATCTTCCGCCAGAACAGAGCCAATTGCCTTTTTTAGGGATAGACTCGTCGTCCTTAACCTCTTGGTATTAGTTAAAACCCCCCTTAATGCCTCTTCAAATTTAATCATAATATTTAAACAAAGCCGAGCAAGCTCGGCAACTACATTTTCTTTATGTAGTGGCAAAGCTTGCTTTGCTTATGTAGTGGCTCGATTTATCGAGCCAAGAGATTTATACTTTTCTATACATCAAAAAATATGCACCGCTGAAGCCTTAAAGGTAATATAGGCCGAACTACCTTCTGTCAAAC
>DAOVGU010000110.1 GCA_030672255.1 bacterium | reverse complement strand
TTCAACAGTAGAACATAGCCGAGTAATCCCTGCCTCCGCAGGGACGGCAACTACCCCCGTATTTAATACGGGGTTATGTAGTGGCAAAGCTTGCTTTGCCTGATTTATCGAGCAAAATTTTGAAATTCCATACAATAAATTAGACCTTTGTAAATTATATAATCAGAAGGGTATTTTGGCATTTGTGTTGTTCAATAAGAGGTTATCATAAAAGATAACTTTTGTCAATTTCTATAATTATTTCCCCACTAATTTTTTGATATCCTTTTCAAAAATTCCTTTTGCTCTATACCCGATGTATTTTCTATAGATTTTGCCTTCTCGGTCAATAACAAATGTCGTCGGTATTCCCCTGATGGGACCATACTTTCTTAAAGTTAGCTCATCACAGAGAAGAACAGGATAATTCATTTTGTATTTTCTGGCAAAGGACTTTACTGCTTTTAATCCCTGCCTACCAAAGGCTACTCCAATTATCTGGACTCCTTTATCCGCCCACTCTTTCTGTAGTTCCACAAAGTCAGGAATCTCCATTCTACAGGGAGAACACCAGGTATCCCAGAAATCCAGTATGATCACCTTACCCCGGTAATCAGAGAGCCTCACCTTTTTTTGAGAAAGATTTAGCAAACTAAAATCTGGCGCTTTCTCCCCTATTTCTGCAGCATAAGCTATACCACTTGCCAGAACCAAAATTATAAGAGAAAATACCTTTCCATATCTAAACATTTTTTCTCCTTCTTATATCCAAAATCTCCCTGCTTGAATCAAAAAATATTCGGCCATAATAAGCATCAACCAGCCCAACCCCTTTTTTATTACCACCATCCATTTTCCCGATTTGGGTAAAGAGGTCAAGAATCCCGTAAAGGTGCCCAGAACTATAAGGAGAGTGCCCATACCTAAGGAAAAGACAAAAAGCAAAAGGGTGCCGAATACCATATTTTGTCGGGAGGCAACATAGGCAAGAATTACACCTAAAACTGGTGCAGTACAGGGAGCAGCGATAAATCCTGATGTCATGCCCAATAATAAACCTCCTGAAAATCCTTTTTTTCTTTGCCCTGATCCTTTTCCCTGGAGAAATTGGGGAAGGCGAATTTCGTATAGTTCCAGCATTGATAATCCCAGGAATAAAATTATATTACCCACGATTAAATAAGTCCAGGGTGAAGATTGAATTCGTCCAAACATCATTCCTGTCAATGAGGCTATTGCCCCCAGAGCAGAGTAGGTTATTGCTAATCCTAAGACAAAAAAAGATGAAAGTATAAACCCTCTGCCTTTGGATCTTTCGGTTTTTCCTCCCACATAAGCAACCAACAGTGGAATCAAAGGGTAGAAACAAGGGGTAAGGGAGGTCAATAAACCACCCCCATAGGAAGTCAGCAATGGAACAAGAAAACCCTTACCCATATATTGCTGCAGAAGATTAGAGAAATTCATCTTATCTTTTTGATTCCGCTCAATAACAGAGGACCTTCCTTAGATAGAATTGTGCTCATTATATTTTTAAAACCTGCTCTTCTCATCATTCTTTTTATTCCTTTTGGAGTAAAGTAGTTCTCTCCCCATAATCTGTCGGCAAGAGTTCCTTTAATGAAATCTACAATGACCATTTTACCATTTTCTTCTAAAACCTTAAATGCCTTTTTTAAGGATTGAAAAGGAATGGAAAATTCATGTAAAGCATACATACTTACCACAGCAGAAAAACTTCCCTTCGTAAGATTGTTTAGGTTGGAAACATCTCCCTTGATACACTTCACCGAAGGATTTTTCTCTTTTATAGTTTCTTCCTCTAAATTCAAGTCTACGCCAACTACACTGCTTCCACCTTCTTTAGCCAGGAAAAAGGTTAATTCGCAATTACCGCAACCTATATCTAAAATTTTTCCCCTTCCTTTGACCTCATCCAATATTAGCTTGAATATTCTTTTTTTTAGTCCATTATAAAAGTTGTCTTCCATGGTTCTTATGCTGTTACCACCACCGTCCGCGCTCCTGATATACCTTAATAAATCTTTCAATCGAACGGTCGTAGGTCTTTTCTACATCATTCGGGAAAAAACAGGCCGGTAGTTCCCCCAACCGCCAGTGGTACTGGATGCATTCACAACATATCCCTTTTTTGTCACAAGGATAGGTACAATTGCATCTGACCGTGTTTTCTTTCACCTTACATTCCGACATAATGTTCTCCTTTTAATCAATCTTTATCCGGGCACCACAACCAAGCTCAATGAAATTCTTCCTCCAGGCCTCTCTGAATAATTCTATCGGTCTTCCTCCTGTACAGTGAGAAGGAGCAACCTTTTTAACCCCTAATCTCTTTAATTGTTTAATAATCTTTTTAACCCGATTTTCGCTATAGGCTAAAAGATGAAATCCTCCTGTAACCAGATAGAGCTCTTTTTTAAACATATCCTTGGCTACCTTTACAATATTTACTACCCCGGGATGGGCACAGCCGGTAACGATGATGAGACCTTTGGGTGTGTGAATAATTAAGGATTGTTCCTTCATCCAGGTGCCCAATTCTCCTGTGGACCAAACTCTATCACAAATCTTAATTGACCTTTTTACGGAAATAACCTCTTTACATATTTTTCTTGCTCTATCGTTAAAGCTTTTAGGAAAGGATTTGGGTAAATAGAGGCTTACCCTGTTATTCTTTCTTAAAAAATTCCATAATCCTCCTACATGGTCCCCATGGATATGGGATAAAACTACAATATCAATATTTTTAGGCTCAATCTTAAGTTTTTCCATATTGGATAACAAAATGGAGCCATCCCCTCCGGTGTCAAAAAGAATGGTTTTTTTCAATCCTTCGATAAGGATAGATATTCCCCAGGCGGTGGTTAAATTTTTATCATAGGGAACATTATTATAAACTACAGTTAAGGTTAATCCTTTAGCAAAAGCAATTGTTGGAAATAGAAAAATTAAAAAAATTGCCACAATCTTTCTAATCATTCTCATTTTGCTTACCTATTTTATAAAGTCTTTCATCTAAATTCCAATAGTAATCAGCATTAACTTTACTCAGTTCCTAAAATCTCTATATCCATTTATAAATGGTTCGTCAGACCTTTGGAATAGTTAACCCTTTCTGTTTCTGGTACTTCCCTTTTCTGTCCGCATAAGAAATTCGGCATATCTCATTGGCTTCAAAAAACAGAATTTGGGCGATTCCCTCTCGGGCATAGATTTTAGCAGGAAGAGGAGTTGTATTTGAAACCTCCAGGGTAATACGACCTTCCCACTCTGGCTCTAAGGGAGTAATGTTAACGATAATACCGCAGCGAGCATAGGTGGATTTGCCTACGCAAAGCCCAATGACATTTCGAGGAATTTTGAAGTATTCTACCGTTTGCGCTAAGGTAAAAGAGTTGGGAGGTATAATACAAACCTTTGAGGTCAAATCATAGAAAGATGCATTATCGAAATTTTTAGGGTCTACCATCGTTGTGTTAATGTTAGTGAACACCTTAAATTTGTTATCAACCCTTATGTCATATCCATAGGAAGAGAGACCATAAGAGATTTTATTCTTGGTTACTAAATGTTTACAAAAGGGTTTTATCATCCCCTTTTCTTTTGCCATTTTTTCAATCCATTTATCCGATTTAATTCCCATTTTTTTATTAACCAATAAATAATGGGTTAGTCCAGGCTTTTTTTCCAAATTTATCGGTGCATCTAATCCTTATATATTTTTCATCTCCTTTAATCTTATATTCTGCCTGATTAATTAAAGAAGCAGTTAACCTTTTTCCTTTGGTGGGGAAGGAAACAAAAGTAATGGAGGAGACTGGAGATGTTTCAACTTTTATTATCTTTTTTTCAATAGATAAATTTTTAATTAAAGGGCCGGAGGATGAGTAGAACAATCCTTTTTTAATGGAATCCATTATTAAGTTTTTATTTAAGGCCTTTACCATTATCCAACCCTTTCCCATGTCCATTGGTCGGTATTTAATATCAGAGTAGCGATGGGCATCATCTACCGCAAAACCAAAGATTTGTTTATCTTTTGCTAAAAGGTTATCCCAATGCACAGAGGATTCACCTCTTCCTATTGAATAAAGGCAATCGCTATTAAAAATTTCTATTCCTAAATAATTTCTTAAAGGATAGAGATCAGAAAAGGTCAATCCTGACCAATAAGGATGAGCGATAATCACCTCTCCTTTTTCTTTTCTGATTTTGTTGATAATTTGTTGAGCAGTAGTTTTTTCTTTATCGATAATTATTTCTTTCTTTATATTTAAAGCGATGATGTGAAATAAAGTGCCGATTATGCTTTTTCCACCGTTTATTTCTTCTCCTGGTATCAAGCATAAACCTTCCTTCTTTAGTTTCGCACTGTAAGTTAACTTGTTATGGTCGGTAATAGAAAGAAAATCATACCCTTTGTTTTTATATAAGGAAATTACTTCTTTAGGAGAAAGTTCTCCATCAGAGTCAGTGGTATGCGTGTGGATATTGCCTTTATACCAGTTACCTTTGGTAGAAAAAGGGTTATTAAATTTTACCTTTATCGCCATTTCATTTTCTCCTTTCTTTTAGTTAAATTCCAATAGTAATTAGTATTAACTTTTCCTTGGGCATAATCTTCGTGCCATCCTTCGGGAACTGGCATCTCTTTATATAACGATTCACGCCGAGCTTCAAGAAACATTCTTGGTTTTTTCATAAAATCAGCCCCACAGATAATCTTCTTTCCTGTTTCCGATGATAAGCGCTTTAACCATTTAACTCCATCATAAGAACGCATCAAATGGTGGTCAAGAATTAAAAGAGGAATTTCTTGAGAAAGTTCTTTTGCATTGTGCCAGGCTCTTTTAACTTGATATTCAGAAAGTTCAGATAAATAAATAGGTGGTCCTCCTGCCAATACTATATCAGGTTGCCAGAATAATATTTGGGAAATAGATTCATTATTAAGAAGTTGTATATCGGAAGCGTGCACAAATACGTTACCTTCTTCAATTTTAGTCATTATTACCGTCTCTGAATTGTTACTTCTTTCTCCGTGAGGCACTGCTTGGGAAAAGGTCATCGGTCCTACTCTTTTTTCTTCTGCTGGAATTAAAGTTTTCTTTAAGATAGAAGAAAGTGATTTTGCCCTTTCTTTTTCAATCGGAGAAAAATGATTTGGATTTTTAGTCCATATTTTAACATTCTGGTTTAATCCCATTACTTTTTTGAGATTAAGTTGGTAAGGATTTGCGTCTCTCAGAGGAATATGGTCTCCGTGAAAATGGCTGATTACTACATCGGTAGCCTCAGTCCATCTTTTTATAATCTTTTTTGTTATTTTTTCATCTACCGCTATCTGAAGAGGATGAGGAAGTAATCTGTGTCTCATATAACCCAAAGCTACACCTGGGTCAATCAGTATTTTCCGCTCTTTAGTTTTTACAAAACAGCAGAGACCTCTTACTCCCAAGGATTCAGCTCCCAAGATTTCTATATTCAATTTTACTATCTATAATCTTTTGCCAGCGTCAGGACCTGATTTTATCGTATAGATTTCTTCTATTTTGATTTCAACAACTCCTTTGGGATTTTGCCCCGGTCTTTTTGATTGTATAAATTCCTTGCCTTTTTCGTAGGTTATTCCTTCTTTATGGTATTTTGCCGTTCCTTTAATTTTATAAGCTTCTTCTGGTTCTGTATTCCAAAAGGATATACAAACCTTTTTATTTTCTTGAATGTTCTCTTTAGTTTTTTTCATAAAATTATCAAGTAACAAAATCGTCTCATCATCGAGAAGTATTTTCCAATGAATTGGAACAATGTTCGGATTTCCCTTTTTATCTGCTGTCCCAAAGGCGACCAAATCTTGTTTATTAAATAATCTCTTTACTTCATTCAAAATTTTCATTAAAGTCTCTTTTCTCCTATTATTTTTAAAATATCCTTATGTATTATCCCGTTTGAAGCGATATATCCTTTTGTCTTACTGCTCCACTTTTTTCCTTGGAAATCTGTAGCTTTTCCTCCTGCTTCCTCCACCAAAAGAAGACCTGTAGCAAAGTCCCAGAGTTTATCGTTATACTCTATGTCTAAATCAATTTTTCCTTCGGCTAAGTAAGAAAGATGATGAACGGATGAGCCAAACATCCTTATATTAAAGACCTTATCTACAATTTTCTCAAGGGAGCCAAGCATAAGTTCTTTGTTGTAGCGAATGCTACTGTCATAGACCATAGTAGCCTCTTCAAGACTTCTCTTGGAGACATTTATTCTTCTACCATTGAGATAAGCACCTTTGTTCTTCTGTGCAATATAAAATTTCTTTGTTACTGGCAGATAGATAACGCCTAAAATCACTTCATTTTTAAATTCCAGGGCGATAGATGTCCCAAAAACCTCTATCTGATGGATATAGTTGTGTGTTCCATCAAGAGGGTCAATTATCCATTTAAATTCAGAATTAGAGGTTTGATATTTGCTTTCTTCAGCTAAAATATTGTCTTTGGGGTAGTTGTCCTTAATTAATTTTACAATTTTTCTTTCTGCGGCTAAGTCGATATTGGTAACCAGACTTTTGTCCTTCTTAAATTTAATCTTAATTGGTTTTCTGAAGTTATCAATCAGAATTCTACCTGCCTCTTTAGCCGCCTCAACCGCTATTTTTTTTCTTCTGTCAATTGATAACTTTGTCTCTTTGGTAATTTCCATACTTTGCAAATGCTTTGCAGGCAATATCCTGCCATTTTGGCTCAAGACCTATCCCTTTATTGTCCCCATAGTAGCCAGCAATGAATCCCCCTCCTTTTCCTCCTAATTTTTTAACCATCTCACAAACATCCCTTTCTATAACTTCTTTGTCTTTGCTCTGCAAAGTGTTCTGAATATCTGCCGGGCACCAATAGGTAACCCTTCCAGAATACTCTGCTAATTTGTCAATGCCATGAACCTTCGGCTGGTCAAATTGAAGAAGGTCTATCCCCGACTCTATCAGGTCGGGTATGATTACTGTCATCTTCCCGCAGGAGTGCATAAAGACCTTCATTCCTTGGCTATGGACTACCCTACACAATCTTATGAAACCTGGTTTAAACAGTTCTCTCCATAACTCAGGGTTTATCATCAGACCGTTTTGTGTTCCCCAATCTTCGCAGAAAAATACGCTATCCGCTCCAGCCTTTGCATAATTTTTTATAGCCTTTTCCAGAAGGCCATTAATTCTCTCATTTAAGATGAGAATTTCTTTTTTATTTAACATCAAGTCCGTAAGATATTGATCCAATCTTCTCATCTTTCGAGTTATATTAAAGGCAAAACCAGGAAGACCTCCTATTCTAAATTTCTCCTTATTCTGGGAAAACTTTTCTTCTGCTTCTTTATAGTTTTCATAATTGTCTAAATCAGGCAGTTCAATCTTTTCTATCATATTTAAATTATTCAAAACTCCTTTATGGATTTCACCCCCTGCACTCATTCCTTTAATCCTTCTCCATACATTACCCCACTCATCGATTCTCTCTTCTTTATTCTCATCAATTTCATACCAGTCGGTTGCCTTAGAATTTTTTAGTTGGTAAGACCCACCAAAAAAATCATTAGGGTAGGGGGAAGGCAAACTCAGTGGTATTCTCTCTGGCCAATCATAATTTAGAGCCTTTATTACTATTTCTCTACTTTTCGTTGTCATTAATTAGTCACTTACCCCACAATTCTTCAATTACTTCCCGTGTAATTTCTACCCAACGACGCACCCGTTCCGGATCACTCTGCACAGTTTCCACGTCTTTGAGGGTAATATCTACGTGGCATTCCCGGCATGCCTTCAAGTCGCGACGTAAAATGCGACGAATGCGAATAGGGTTAAAATCATAGCTAACCATATCCGCCGGGCTCGGGCGATAGCTCAGAATATAATCCTTGCCGATCTGTTCTGCGCATTTGGTCACGTCGGCAACGGGTGCAACGGCAATACGGCGCAGGTTTGGTATCTGCCTTAAAAGATCTATTTTGTATGTCAGGTCTTCACAACATCCGTAGGCCACCAAACCAAACTTTTCAATAATGGGAAGCTGGTATTGCAACATAAATTCATTAAACATTTTTGGGCTTACCAGGGTGGTCTCTTGGGAAGCGCAGAAATACCACAGCTCCTTCCGTGTAACACTGACGCTATTGGCTGCAGGATCTTCAAGTTCTTCTGCGTAAGGCATTGCTTGGTTCTGGTGATCACACAGGGTCCAATCACCGGCTTTCTCTGCTTCTTCATGAGTCTTGAGGATACTATCTTGCATAAAAGCCAGTAACTCATGGAGCCAGGCCGGTCTGTCCATCATATCCCACATAATCTGCTCTACCCCCCGCAATTGAGCAATCTGAGTAGAAATGTCACCATTCCACATTCGGTATACTGGTGCGCGGTCAACATTAATAGCGATAATATTGCCAATTGCGTCCTGTAATTTGGCAATCTTACGTGTTGTTTCTTTCTCATCAATAATATGATGTGCTTCCACCATACGCTTGACATCCTCTGGAGATTTGATAGGCGGATCGATTTGTCTGGCACCCCTTGCTTCATCGCTTTCAATCCATTTGGTTGGCAATCCCCAGATACCTTGCTTTGGTGTGATATAGGCAGCGTCAACGGTTACCCAGAGCTCGAAGATAAAATCGTCATTAAACCTGTGTCGAAAGAGCGACTGGCGAAAAAAGTCTTCGTAGTGATGTAAAGAAGAGTCTTCACACTTGCACTGTGAATTTGGCATCTCATGCCAGGCGAAAGCACGCACATAAGTGAGTGGCCGGGTGTGCTTGAGACTGTTGTGTTTGCGCCACAGATTGCGACGCTCCTTCTGCACATCTTCGTGACATATCTCTATGTACTTTTTGGCAAGATCGCGCAGGATATTTTTATCTGTAAGATTCATAGTTTTCTTCGCTTTCTTTTTGAATTCATTTTTTAAATTTTTCCATATTTGATACCGCAGTTTCTCCCTTTAATGTGCGCAAAAGCCTTTCCCGCGAAGTCATTTATTTTAGGAATTTTCTCTTTACGCAACCTGAAGGTTGCGACTACTTGGTAGTTGCAGGCTTTAGCCTGCGCTAATTTAGAATCTCTGTGATTTTGTTCCAGATTTCCCTTATTTGAGAAGATACCGGGCAATCCTTATATTCAATTATTGGTTTTTCATTTACCAGGGATTCAGAGACTACTTTATCAAAAGGAATCTTGCCAATAACAGGAATCTCTGATTCAAGACAGTCCTTTTCAATTGTCTCGCTATTTTTAAAGTTCAAATCACACTTATTTATGCAAACCGCTGTTTTGATACCAAAATGATTTGCGACCTTGATTACCCTTTTTGCATCATGCATTCCCGAAAGAGTTGGTTCAATAACGATCAGGGCTAAATCTATCCCGGAAAGGGAAGCAATCACCGGACAGCCAATCCCCGGAGGACCGTCAATGATTATATAGTTAAGTTTTTTCTCTAAAGCAATATCCTGGGCTCTTTCTCTAACCAAACTAACCAGTCTTCCCGAATTCTCCTGGGCAATACCCAATTTGGCATGAACCATCGGTCCATACTTTGTTTCCGAGATAGACCAATGACCAATCTCTTCTTCTACTTTCAGGGTTATTGCATCCTCTGGGCATACCAATGTGCAGGCGCCACATCCTTCACAGGCAAGCGAATCTATTATCATTTTATCTTTTTCTTCTTTAATTGCCTCAAAGCGACAGGTTTCCTGGCACTTCCCACAACCAATACATTTTTCCTCATCGATTACTGCGGTTTTGCCCCCTTCAAAATTATGTTTTTCTTTGATTTCGGGATGAAGTAAAAGATGTAAATCTGCTGCATCGACATCGCAGTCAGCCATTACCTTGTTTTTACTAAGAACAGCAAAACTTGCGGTAATCACCGTCTTTCCTGTTCCTCCCTTTCCGCTGATGACCAAAATCTGCTTCATATTTTTCTATCCTGTCATTCCCGCAATTAGTAAGCGGGAATCTTGGATTCCTGTTTCCACAGGAATGACAATGTCAGCATTTAATCTTTCCGAACAATTCCTGAAATTTCTTTTTATATTCTGGCATCCCTTCTATTATTGGTATGCCTTCCGAATAGGCATAAGCGATTTCTTTGCTAAAGGGAATGCGCATCAAAATAGGGATATTTTCTTCTTGGCAGTATTCCTCTACCTTTTTATCCCCAATATCTTCTCGGTTTATGATTACCCCTAAAGGAACCTTAATTTTCCTGCACATTTCTACCGCAAGTTTCAAATCATTTAAACCAAAAGGGGTGGGTTCGGTAACCAGAAGACAGAAATCTGTATCCTTTACTGCCTCCACCACCGGGCAGGAAGTCCCCGGAGAGCAATCAATAATTACGTTGTAACCCTTTTTTATCTTTTTCTTTACCGCCTTCACTAAAGGAACTGGAGATGATTCCGATTCCCTTAATTTGCCTTGGGCAAAGAGAATGTTTTTTGCCTTCCCTTCTTCTACTATCCCTTTTTCCACTTCCTTTTCGAAGATGGCCTCTTGTGAGCAGGCAATTTTACAGGCGCCACAGGAATGACATAATTCATAGAAGATAAGGACCTTGTTTTTTACTACGGCAATTGCATTATATTGACAGACTTCACTGCATCTACCGCAATAGTTGCATTTATTAAGGTCAACTACCGGTTTGGGAAGATAAATTTTTTCGGATTTGGTGAGTTCTGGCTTTAAAAAAATATGGTCATCCGGCTCCTCCACATCGCAGTCCAAAAGTTGAATATTTCCATTCAAGGATAAAGCAAGGTTCACCGCAATGGTGGTTTTACCCGTTCCCCCTTTACCGCTGGCTACAGAAATTATCATTTTTCTATTTTTTCTGCTAATGAAACCTTTGCTTTTAGAGAACCTAACCTATCTTTGGCATTTTGCAAGGACTTTCTTATTTCTACTACATTAATCGAAATTTTGTTACCTATTGCTTCTCTTGGACAGACTTCCAGACAGCGATAGCATTCTGAACAAAGCCTCTGATTTATCTCGGCTTTTGCATCAAAAATTGATATCGCCTGATTTGGGCATACCTGCAAGCATTTGCCGCATCCAATGCAAAGGTTTTTATCAACCCCTATCATTTTATTAAAGTGTAGTTGCCGAGCTTGCTCGGCTTTGTTCTTGTATGGAATTTCAAAGTTGTACTCAATAAAATCAGGCAAAGCAAGCTTTGCCACTACATAGACAAAATAAATATGTAGTTGCCGTCCCTGCGGAGGCAGGGATTACTCGGCTTTGTTCCCATGATTAAAATCTCTTGGATAGATTTCTCTTATGGAAAACCATTCCTAAGAATAGAAATACAATTGTAAATATAAAAAGAGCAGTCAAACTTAAAACAGGGGAATAATCACACTTTTCATAAAGACTGTAGCGTAGAATGTCAACCGTATAGGTCAAAGGAGAAAGTCTGGCGATTAATCTTCCTAAAGCAGGTAACTTATTAAGCGGTATGAATATTCCGCTGATGAAGATAAGGGGTAGACGAACTAAATTGGAAAGCATCATAATGTTGGAAGGATTATCGGTTGCCGGTGCAGAAAGCAAAATTCCCAAACAGGAGAAGCAAAATCCGGACAGAAGAATCGTCCCCAGTAAAATAATCAAATTTTTCAATCCTATTTCAAGAAAGGGAATAGCAAAAACCGAGAGGATTAAAGTAATACCCACCCCGAAGAGAAAACCTGCCAGAATATCTCCCAAAAGGATAAATTCCAGAGAAATGGGACAACTTACTAATCTTTCTAAGGTGTGCATTCTCGTTTCCCAGGGGGTAATTATTGGACCAACCGAAGAGGAGGTGAAAAAAAGTGCCAGAACAATCACCACCGGCAATAGAGAACTAAAAGGCATATTTTTACCCAGAAAGAAGGCTAAAAAGAGGAAACCGGGAAAGATGAGGCCATAGATAAGCACCGGGGGCTTCAAGTAATAAATAGATATGTCTTTTTTGGTTATTGCCCAGGTACTTTTAAACTGTCTTAGAAAAGGATTTTTCTTTTCCATAACTCCAACCTTTGTGTTCTTCGGTAATTTTGACAAAGACTTCCTCCAAATCTGGACCCAGGGTATTCAGGGAAAGGATATTTAAGTTCCTTTTTTGGGAAAAATTGAGGAGTTGTCTTATTAACTCATCGGGATTATCGGTATAAAGTTTAAATTTATCGCCTATTTTCTGGACCTTATTTACATATTCTATTTTCTTCAAATCATCTTCACTTTTAATCGGTGGATTAAATGCGACCTCAATCGCCTGCATCGATTGAAATTCCTTTTTCAGATTTTCCGGGCTGTCAATGGTGGCAATTAGACCATGGTCAATAACCGCAATACGGTCACAGAGTTCATCCGCCTCCTGAATATTATGGGTAGTTAAAAATATTGTAACACCTTCCTGATTGAATTTAGCAATCATCTCTCTGATAAGGCGGCTACTGACAACATCCAGGCCCGAGGTTGGCTCATCGAGAAAAAGAAGTTGGGGATTATGTATCAAAGCCATACACAAAAGCAATTTCTGTTTCATCCCCTTAGAAAAAACCTTGGTCTTCTCATCCTTCCTTTCATAAAGATTAAATATCCTGAGAAGTTCAGTGCTCTTTTTAATCCTATCTTCCTCAGAGACACCATATAACTGACCGATAAGCATTAGATTACTCCAGGCACTCAAATCAATATAGATATTGGCTAGCTCCGGAACAACACCTATCCTGTTTTTAGCACGAAAGGTTTCCCTTCCGATATCATAACCTAATATTGAGGCTTTACCACTGGTTGCAGTTATTACCCCGGTTAAGATTCTCTGAGTGGTTGTCTTGCCCGCACCATTTGGACCCAAAAAACCGAAGATTTCTCCTTTCTTAACCTGGAAGTCAATGTTATTGACGGCAGTTACATTGGCGTATTTTTTAGTTAATCCTTTGGCTTCAATGGCTAAATCCATAAAAAACCTCAAGAACGTTAGGTATCTCTTTGAAATCTCTTGCTCCGGCGCCGATACCGTTTTTACTATACCTAATTGTCTCTATCTGGTTGTATGGAATTTCAATAAAGCCCCCCTCCTCAATCCTCCCCCTCAAGGGGGGAGGAGATAGGTGGGGGTGTAATTTATCACAAAAGACAGGGGAGATAGTTTTTAAAATGGCGGCTCCAGTAGGAGTGACCAATTCTGAATTAATATTGGCTCTGTAAGTAGGAATTCCTTTTAGTAAATATTTAGTTGCTGGAGCAGGTGCATTAAATGTTCCATGAGCACATTTTATCTTTCCTTTTCCCGTCGGCACTTTAGTACAAATTATTTTATCTATCTTAAAAGGAGAAAATAAGATGGAGAAGGAGATTATATCAATCAGAGAATCAATTGCCCCAACCTCATGGAAATGGATATCCTTTAGGTTGGTTTTATGAGATTTCGCTTCCGCATTACCTAATTTTAGGAAAATATTTTTTGCTAAAGTTTTAGCACTCTGCTTTATTGAACTACTTTCAATGATTTGGAAAATATCCTCAATGTTTCGATGATGGTGCCTTTCTTCAAGAAGGACATCAAATTTTATTGCTAGAATACCGTTCTTTTTTAGTTTCCTGATATTGATATCAAATTCATCGGCAATAGATGTTTTTGCTAATTCAGCGCGCAGGTAATCTTCTTGATTTGTAAGATCAAGCAAAGCGCCAACCGCCATATCGCCACTTATACCAGATTTACAGTCAATGGCAAATGTCTTCACTAAATCTGAATTATCTTGCCCGCTCCACCAGAAATATATTTCTCTGGATATAAATTTTTTATTTTTGATATGAATTGGGTGCAATGAGTAGGGCAGATTAAATCTAAATCTTTGATTAAATCAAACTCACTAAACCCATGCAACCCTCCAATTAAAGCTTTAACCTTACCAAATTGACTAGCTGCGTTTAAGATATTGCCAACTCCGGGATGAGAGCATCCTGCTATTACCACCAATCCCTCCTTCCCTTTTATCGCTAAAGATTGTTCGATACCTTTAAGTTCACCGGTGGAGAAGAAATTCTCATGAATTTCTACAGGCTCTTTGATAGCAACTACTTCTTCTGCATCATCAGGCTTAGGCATAGAAAAGGGGACATAAACCTTAACCTTTTTATTTAATTTAAGAAAATCGGACAACCCTCCTATGTGGTCCCAGTGAGCATGAGAGATAAAGACCTCAGAAATTGTAGAAGGATCAATCTTAAGTTTTTTCATATTAGAAAGAAGGATAGAATCATTGGCTCCAGTGTCAAAAAGAATTGTTGAGCTGCCCTCTTTTTCTATCAGACAGGAGAATCCCCAGTCACTATCCAAGCCCTCTTTAGAAATCTCATTATCATAAATGATAGTTATTGTCATAGTTTTCAAAACCTATTTTTCTTAAATCTTTTTCAACTCTATTTTTATCCTTTATCCGGAACAAATGGGAAGGACATTTGCAGTCAGAAGAACCAAAACCATTTTTTACAACTTCCGCAAAAGAACTTTTATCAAAAAAATTTGCCATTTTGCACTCCATCGATTTGTTAATTATCCAGATCTGTGAAATTGTTGCTTTTTTATTTTTCAGAAGATAGTCTATATGCCAGAATGACTTTTTCTTTTGTCTTTTATGCCTTCTTAAACGACTTTCCAGACATCCTTTTGCTGAACCAACATAAATGTAATTTCCTCTTTTAAAGAGCGTCTTACCAAGTTTACCTACAGAAATTTCCAAATCTTCAGCTACGTGTATAATTAAGGTGTAGGTGCTTTCTGCAAGCCTCTTACTCTCTTTTGCAGACCCCATCGGTAGAGCAGGGGGGTGTATCGCAAGGAGTATCCTTTCCACAGCAAGTGGTTGGAGCCTTCTTTTTAACATCCAGAGGGGAGTTTGTGTTTATAAATGGGAGGGAAATTAATTTTTTCATTTTAGTTGAACCACAATTCAGGCAGCTAATAGGTTCTTTCTCTTTCAACCTCTTATGAAGAACCTCGGTTGTTTTTCCGCAATTTTCACATTGATACTCGTATATTGGCATTTCTTTCTTCCCCCTTTCCTAAAAAATCTACAATCCTTTGTTCCATCTGCTCAATTATCCTGGCGGTTTCTGTCTCCTTATTAAAATGTATAAATGGTTTTCCTGAGTCACTTGCCTTTACCATCGCTGGTTCAATTGGAATTCTTCCTAAAAATGGCACACCTAAATCGGTAGCGGCTTTCTCTCCACCTCCTATTTTAAATAGATCGGTTTTCTTTTTGCAATAGGGGCAGATGAAGCCTGCCATATTCTCAACTATTCCGATAACCGGGACCTTCAATTCTTTAGCAAAATAGACGGCTTTTGTCGAATCCAAAATCGCCACATCCTGGGGTGTGGTTACAATAATTACTCCACTTATCCCTGGTATAAGCTGGCAGATGCTTAAAGGCTCGTCTCCTGTTCCCGGAGGGGAGTCAATGATTAAATAATCAAGTTTGTCCCAGTTAACGTCGGCTAAAAATTGCCTGATGGTAATACTTTTGAGTGGACCACGCCAGATAATTGGCATCTCTGGAGTCTCAATAATCAAAGCGATGCTAACCGCTTTTAAGTTAGGTAAAACTTTGAGAGGTTCTATCATTCTTGAATCAGAGCCGGAAAGTTTTTCATTTTCAATACCCAGCATCTTGGCAATATTGGGACCATGAAGATCTACGTCCAGGATGCCAACCCGGTGGTTCTTTAATGCCAGGTTATAGGCTAAATTGACCGCCACCGTTGTTTTGCCCACTCCGCCTTTTCCGCTGATAACTAAAATTTTGTGGTGGATATTCGCCATATTATCTTTTAGCCTCTTCTCCTGCTCTAAATTCTTTTCTGGCTTTTGCATAAAAACCCTCATCTATTTAATCACAAAGGCACAAAAATTCCTATCTGTCATTCCTGTGCAAACAGGAATCTATGGATTCCCGCTTACTGACTGCGGGAATGACATCCCTGTTTTTTTATCCCCTGACCATCTTTGTTCCGCACTTAGGGCAGGACACCTGATAGCAGGGACTACCTACAGAGTGGGAAACTCTTGCTCCACACTTGGGACAGGTGCAATCGCCTCCTGGACCAGCCCCGGGACGACTTCCACCCATTCTTCCTCTGCCACCACCGAATCCTCCTCCTCCACCTGTTCCTGGACCTTGACCAGATGGTCCTGTTCCATCTCCTCTTGGCATCTTCTTCTCCTTATTCTTTTACTCTACTTTTTACTTAATTCCTCCATCCTTTTAGTAATTGCTTCTAACTGTTGCTTTAAAAGTTGAACCTGGCTTTTGAGCAATTCCATCTCCTCTTCCTTGGGTATCTGGGAAGGTTGAGGAGCGCCCGCCATAGGCTGCTGAAAACCCATACCTCTTCCCATACCCATTCCTCGACCCATGCCCATACCCCGACCAGCTCCCATTCCTGGCATTGGTCCTGCTCCCGCACCTGGGCTCTGGGCTCCAGGCATACCTGCTCCTGTCTGCATACCAAAATGGGAGGCTACATTGGGACCGGAAGTGGTCTGAAATTCACCTTTCTTATACCTTTCAATCGCCTCCTTTACCGGACCGCTCACCCCCACAATCACTTCAACTCCGGCCGCCTGCATGGTTTGGAAAGCATTCGGTCCACAATTGCCGGTAAGCAAACTCTTTACTCCTTTATTAGCAACCAGTTGGGCCGACTGAATACCCGCACCAGACATCGCCGAAAGATTGGGATTCTCAACTGCCTCAAACTCTGAGGTTTCCGGGTCAACGACGAGAAAATAGGGACATCTACCAAATCTTGGGTCTACCTGACTATTCAAATCAGGCCCGGTTGCGGTAATGGCAATCTTCATTTTTCCCCCCCTCTTTTCTTTAATTCTTTTTCTAACTCCTTAATTCTTTTGTTTACCCCATCTATTTCATCCTCTAAGATTTCTGCCTGTCCTTTAAGAAAGTCAAGTTCCTGTTTAGGAGTAATTTGTGCTCCCGCCCAGGTGTCATAAGGAGTAGGAAAACCAGGGTAGGTGGGTGGAAAATAACCAAATCTCATCCAGCCGGGGAACCCAGTCAGATAATACATATTCCTGTGT
>DAOVGU010000235.1 GCA_030672255.1 bacterium | reverse complement strand
AAAGCAGAAGAGTCGCTTGCTCGCTCTTTTTATGAACAAGAATCAATTCAGAATAACTGGTCAGTTCGTGAGTTAAAAAGACAAATAAACTCAATGTTATTTGAGCGATTGGCTCTAAGCAAAGATACCAAGGCTATAGTGAAGATGGCAAAGAAAGGGCAGATTGTAGAAAAGCCTGAAGATGCAATTAAAGACCCATATATTTTGGAGTTCCTTAACTTAAAAGAAGAGGTCTCATATACTGAAAGTCAATTAGAACAGGCGATTATTGATAAACTCCAACATTTTCTTCTTGAAATGGGGAAGGGATTTAGTTTTGTTGCCCGCCAGAAAAGGATTACCATCGCTAACCGTCATTATTACATTGATTTAATTTTCTATAATCGCATTTTGAAGTGCTTTGTTTTAATAGATTTGAAGACCGGAGAACTTGACCATTCCGATATAGGGCAGATGAATTTTTATCTGAACTATTTCAAGGAAAATGAAAAGTCAGAAGAGGAAAATGAACCAATAGGTCTTATTCTCTGTGCAAAGAAAGATGAGGTGTTTGCAAAGTATGTCCTCGGTGGATTAAGCAATAAAGTTTTTGCTTCCAAGTATAAATTGGCATTACCTTCGGAGAAGGAATTAAGGCTTAAACTCAAATCAATGCCTAAATTGCAGGAGAGGAAGAGATAAACAAAGCTATTCTTCACTAAGAGATGTACAAAGATAAAAGGGTTAGCGTGGTAGGTTTGGGGGTCTCTGGTTTTGCCGCCGCTTGTTTGCTTAAGGATATGGGGGCGAAAGTGAGGGTGACCGAGAGCGCAGTTACAAAAGCAATTTTAGAGAGAAAAATCTTTTTGGAAAGGAAGGGAATTAAAGTAGAGATTGAAGGTCATACCGAGGGATTTATCAAGGATTCTCAACTCTTTGTTGCCAGCCCGGGCGTGGGCTCTGCTTCCCTTCCCTTGAGATTTGCTAAAAGAAATAAAATTCCCGTTATTGGAGAGGTGGAACTTGCCTACACAGTTTGTTCGGGAGAGATCATTGCGGTCAGTGGAACAAATGGTAAGACAACCGTCGTCTCCCTTCTCGGGGAAATCTTCAAAAAAGCAGGAAAGAGGGTGATAGTCTGCGGCAATATTGGCCATCCATTTTCGGCAGCGGTGAGGAAATATAAAAAGTGTTCATTTTTCATCTTAGAGGTAAGCAGTTTCCAGTTAGAAAGAATCAAGAATTTCCATCCAAAAATCGCCATTCTCTTAAATGTCAGCCCTGACCATTTAGATTGGCATCAAAGTTTCTCTTCCTACAAAAGAGCAAAGAGTAGACTTTTTCTTAATCAAAAAGTAAATGACGATGCGATTCTCAACCAGGATGATGATTATATTTCTTCTTTTCTTCCTAAGATAAAGGCAAAAAAGTTCTTCTTTTCCTATAAGAAAGTTCTAAAAAAAGGTGTATTTGTGAAGAGCGATTGGATTGTCTCTGATCTTTCCGGAAAGCAAGAGCGGATATTTAATCTGGAAAGAGCGGTTTTACCAGGTCAGCATAATTGCGAGAATTACTTAGCCGCCGCTGCCGCTGCTCTAATAGTGGGAATCTCTCCCGAGGCCATCGGAGGAGTTTTTAAAGAATTTTCTCCCCTTCCTCATCGCACAGAATTCGTAAGGAGGTTGAAAGGAGTAAACTATATCGATGACTCCAAGGCAACAAATTTGGATGCTACTAAAGCCGCTCTCCAGACCTTTCCTGCCGGCAAAATCATTCTCATCTTGGGGGGAAGGGATAAGGGCTGTTCTTTTCATCGACTATCTGCTCCGGTAAAGAAAAGGGTAAAGCAGATTATTCTTCTTGGCGAGGCAGCCAGAAGGATAGAGGAGGAGCTTTCCCGATGCAGGGTTCCGATGAGGAAGGTAAGTTCTCTGAAGGAAGCGGTAAGAATGGCAAAAGCATCAGGAGAAAGAGGGGATTTTGTCCTTCTTTCTCCTGCCTGCTCAAGTTTTGATATGTTTGCTGATTACAGAGAGAGAGGCAATGTATTTAAGAGAGCAGTTCAGAACTTATCATAGCCTATTGCTGATTACCATTTTGCTCGTTGGTTTTGGGATCATTATGGTCTATAGCGCCAGTGGCATTTTTTCCGGGGACCCCTTTCATTTCCTGAAGCGAGAAATTATCTGGGCTTTCATAGGATTTAGTCTTCTTTTTCTCTTTTCCCGATTTGATTACCACCGCTTAGCCAAGCTCAGTAAACCTCTGCTTCTTTTTTCTATCCTTCTTCTTGTTCTTCTCTTTACTCGCTTAGGAGTGAGCGTCAAGGGAGCGCAGCGCTGGTTGAGAATTGGACCTCTTAATTTTCAACCATCCGAATTAGCAAAATTAGCAATTGTCCTCTATTTAGCAGAATTCTTAAGTAGAAAGAGAAAAGCCATCGGAAGATTTACCCAAGGATTCCTTCCCCCCCTTATTCTCCTTGCCCCTATCGTTTTGCTCATCCTTTTAGAACCCGATCTGGGTACAGCCATACTAATCTTAATACTTTTTCTTACTATTCTCTTTATTTCGGGAGTAAAATTATCCTACCTCGCATCCCTTTTTCTCCTGGGGGTTCCTACCTTTTCCTTTCTTATTTACAGTAGCTCTTACCGAAAGGCGCGCATTCTGGCCTTTCTCCATCCCTGGGCAGATTCCCAAGGGGCTGGTTACCAGATAACTCAGTCCCTCATTGCCCTTGGCTCAGGGGGAACCCTGGGAAGAGGACTGGGTCAGAGCACACAGAAACTCTTTTTCCTTCCCGAAGCCCATACCGACTTTATCTTTTCCATC
>DAOVGU010000267.1 GCA_030672255.1 bacterium | reverse complement strand
GGAATTTCAAAGTTTAGCCCGAAACATTAGATTCCTGTTTCCACAGGAATGACAAAATGTGTTGTAGTAGCAAAGCTTGCTTTGCTTATGTAGTGGCAGAGTGGACTCTGCTTTATTGTCATTCCCGCAGTTAGTTAGCGGGAAACTAATTAATTTATTTACCTGTTGAATAAAAGGATTATTGATGATTCCATTGTCATTCACACCAGGTATAGTGGAATAAGTACGGGAACCAGTTTAAATATATATAATGGGCATACCCCTCCTCTGGATGGCCAATTGTGGTATCCGGTCATCCCGGGTAAGGTAATATTTAAATGGGATTGAATAGACTTTAAAAGCAATTACAAGGAGGCAAAGAATAAGATGAAACAATATACGGAAGAGATAAAGATGGAAAAGCAAAAGAGAAAACAACTGAAGGCAAAAAAAGGAGCGGTCAGGGTAGCTACGGTCGGCTGTGGTCTCCACGCTATATTGAATATCTACCCCTGTTTACCCAGAATCAGCGAAATCGATCTGGTAGCTGTATGTGACCTAAAAAAGGAACTTGCCCAACAAAATGCCCGTTACTACGGAGCAAAAGTATGGTATACCGATTTTGAGAAAATGATTGATACTGAATCACCCGATGGAGTCATTGTTGTTGGTCCGCCACCGATGCAATACCAGATAGGTAAGAAGATTTTGGAAAGAGGGATACCTATCTTTATCGAGAAGCCGGTTACCTGGAGCATAGAAGAGAGTGAAACATTACAGAAGATTGCTGAAGAGAAGAACTGCTGGGGCCAGGTGGGTTATATGAAAAGGTTTTCAATTCCTTACCAGATTGCCAAACATATAATAGAGAAAGGGGACCTGGGAAGAATAACTCAGATTACCTGTAAGTACGCCTGTGGGAAATATCCGCCTAAATTATGGAATCTTCCTGAACCAAAGATGTGTTCCTTATTAGGGCATGAAGTTCATATAATTGACCTTTTTAGATTTTTCGGGGGGGATATTGAGGAACTATTTGCGATGTATCATTGTATTTCCGAAGAACAACATGGATATTGTGTCAGCCTGAGATTTAAGAGTGGCGCTATTGGCTCACTATCTACTAATTCATTCGAAAGATGGGAAAATTTTGATGAATATTTATCTATAAGTGGGGAGGAGGCCTACATCGTGGTGGATCAGATGGCAAGATTAAAGTTTTATCCCAGGAATGATTGGGTTACTGTACCAAAAGTGAATATCCAAAATCTGAGCATGAATTGGGCCACCAGCGGCAGAACATCGATAAAAACTGAGGATAGAATCGGCTACTATTATGAGCTGAAACATTTCGCCACCTGCCTCAAAGAGAAAAAGAAACCGAGTGTATCCTTAGAGGATGGAATACAGGCATTGAAAACCGCCTATGCCATCTTTGAAAGTTCCCAGTCAAAAAGACCAATAAAATTGATTTGAAGAATAAGATCAAAATAAATTAGATTGCTTCGTCATTTCACTCCTCGCAATGACTTTCTCTTCTTGTCATTGCGAGACCGAAGGTCGTGGCAATCTCAAAACTTTGAAATTCCATACAATGAATTAAAAATGGAAAGGGTTAAGTATGGGATAATCGGCACCGGATACAGTTGCAAGGCTCATATCGCCAATCTTAATCTGATTGACGAGGCAGAGGTGGTTGCTATCTCCGGTAGAAATAAAGAGAATTTGGCCAAAGCGGCGGGTTGGGTAAAGAGGAATAAACCCAAAACCTTTAGCGATTACCATCAATTATTGAAGGAAAATCTGGATGTAGTAATTATTGCCACTCCTAACTATACCCATAAGCAAATAACCATTGATGCATTGGAGATGGGCAAAAATGTCCTCTGTGAAAAACCAATGGCGACAACTATTGAAGATTGCGATGCGATGATTTCCACCGCAGAAAAGCTAGGAAAGCTCCTGCAGATAGGTCTGGAACTGCGTAGCTGTGACTATTTCTGCAAGATTAAGGAAATCGTGGAGAGAGGAGATATTGGCAAACCGCATTACCTCTGGTGGAAGGAATTTCGTGGTCCTTTTCAGCCCGGGCGTGGAGAATGGCGATTTACCAACCTCACCGGGGGGACTCTTTTAGAAAAGAATGTTCATCATTTTGATATTTTCAACTGGATAATAAACTCCAAAGCTACGAGAATTTCCGCATTCGGAGGTAAGAATGTTTATAAAGAATATGAGGTGATTGACAATGCGATGGTGATTATAGAGTATGAGAACAAGACCAGAGCAAATCTCAATTTATGCCTTTTCTCACCCTGGCGGTCAAAGAGTGGCAGCCATCAGGAGTTAGGAATTATTGGGGAAAAGGGTAAGTTAGAGGGTTATCCAGATATAAACCAGATATGCATTTTTGACCAGAAAGGCTCAGATACAACCTGTGAAATTGGTCAGCCACCTCATCTATCTGCCTACGGCGAGCTATCCGACTATGATAAATGGTTTCCCTTATTGTATAATGAACATCTGGCTTTGGTTGCCTCCATCAAGGAAGGTAAAAAGCCAATAGTTGGTGGCAGAATTGGTAAGGAGGCGGTAGTGTTGGCTTTAGCGGCAGAAGAGGCAATAAGGACTCATCAGGTGATATCTTTGAAATCTTTCACCAAAGGAAGGAGGGTATAGAGATGGCAGTTCAAATTGGCATTACGGCTACAGAGTTTCCTGATACAGCTCTGGAGACGATATTTAAAAAAACAAAGGAGTATGGCGCAGATTGTATCGAGCTCGTGCAAAAGAAAAATATAGAAATGAAGGAGGTGGATGAGGTAAAAAGGCTGGTTGCTAAATATGGAATCAAGATCGCCTCCATCAACAATTTCTTTGCTAATCTGGATGAATCATCTCCGGATAAGGTAAAGGAAGCCCAGAACCTTTTTATGGAAAGTATAGAGATGGCAGAAGCCCTGAAAACTAAATTTATTGTTACTTACTGCTTCTGCGAGAAATTTGACCGTTTAGAAAACTATATGAATAATCTTCGTCCTGTTCTCCAAGTCTGTGAAGAAAAGGGTATTGTCCTGGCCTTAGAGAATGAGCCGGGAGGAATTACGAGAACGGCCAAAGGCATATTGAGAGTGGTGGAAGAGCTGAACTCTCCCTATTTTGGGATTAATTATGACCCGGATAACTTCTACAATGGAGGGGAGGAGGGATTCCCTTATGCCTATGAAATCCTAAAAGAGAGAATAGTCTATATCCATGTCAAGGATTCGGTAAAGTATGATAAGGAAGTTTATGGAACAAAGGACAAGGTGCTTCATCGGATGATAGATGCGATGTGTGTTCCTATAGGAGAAGGAGCTTTAAATTGGCAGGCAATTGCCAAAAGAATTAAAGAGAATGGGTATGATGGTTTCTTAATTATTGAGCCCCATACCATTCCCGAAAAATTGGATACCACCTTCAAAAAGGGAATCCAATATTTAAGGTCAGCCGGTCTTTAAAGGAAACCTCTATAATGATTGTCCGCTGGGGAGTGATTGGAGCAGGTGGCATAGCCGATAAAAGAACAATCCCCGCGATAAAGGAATGTAAAGATAATCGGCTAATTGCGGTGATGGATATCGGGAAGGAGCAAACTAAAGCTTTGGCTGAGAAACATGGGGCTAAAAGATTCTATACCAAATCAGAAGACTTATTAGCCGATGAGGAAATTAATAGCGTCTACATTGCTACACCGGTATATCTGCATTGTGAGCAGGCAATCCAGGCCGCCTCATTTGGTAAACATATCCTCTGTGAAAAGCCAATGGCCTTATCTGTGGAAGATTGTAAGAGGATGATTGATGCCTGTGAGAAGAGCAAGGTTAAACTTATGATTGGCTTCCGCATGCGATTTCACCCTTTTCATCAGAGGATTAAGAGCTTAATTAAAGGAGGAGTACTGGGTGAGATAGTTTTCATCAAGGCAGAAAGTTCCATCTGGTTTCAATCAACTCCAGATAACTGGAGGCTGAAGAAGGACTTGGCAGGTGGAGGAGCGCTTGCCGATTTAGGAGAGCATACGATAGATTTAACAAGATATTTTATGGGCAAGGAGGTGACAGAGGTAAGCGCCTTTACCGGCAATGTAATTTTTGATTATCCGGTGGAGGAGACAATATCGCTAATCTTAAAATTTAGTTCTCGAGCTCAAGGGGTGATCACATCAAGTTTTGCTATCCCTTATGGGGAGAACCTATTACAGATATACGGAACTAAAGGAATGGTAATGGGTTCAAAGACCATCGGTCAATTCCCGGCTGCTCAATTGAAAACCTCTATCGAGGCTAAAGTAAAAGAGTACCATGCTGAGCATATAGATACCTTTAAATCTGAGATTGAGCATTTCACCGATTGCCTGAAAAATGATAAAGAGCCTCTGGTTAATGGAGAGGAGGGCCTGAAAACTGTCCGGATAAGGCAGGCTGCCTACAAATCTGCGGAAGAAAAAAAGGTAATAAAGTTATAGTATAGGAATTTCCTTTTTAGCGAACCTGAAAGGTTCGCACTACGTAGAAGAAAATGTAGTGCGAGGCTTTTAGCCTCGCTAATTTAACCTGTGTGAGAAATGATTAGATTTGGAGTGATTGGGGCCGGAGGTTTTGCTGATAAAAAGCCTATTCCGGCATTGAGAGAGAGCAAAGATTGCCAATTAGAGGCATTAATGGTAAGAGACTTAGAAAGGGCAAAAAAATTAGCCGAAAAGCACGGAGCAAATAAATACTATGATAGTGTAGATAGTTTATTGAAAGATAAAGATATTGATGCTGTCTACATCGCTACACCAGTATATATGCATAAGGAATATACAATTAAAGCCGCCGAATATGGCAAAGATATCCTCTGTGAGAAACCGATGGCATTAAATCCGGCGGAATGCAAGGAGATGATTAAGACCTGCCAAGAGAAAAGGGTAAAGTTGATGATTGGCTTTATGATGAGATTCCATTCCTATCATCAAAGAATAAAAGAATTAATTAATCAAGGAACCTTGGGTAAGATAATTTCAGCCCGGGCACAGCTTCACCTCTGGTATCCAGATACTCCCGGTGCCTGGCGCCAGACACCAAAGTTGGGTGGTGGTGGAGCCATTATGGACCTTGGCTCTCATTGTATTGATTTACTATGTTTTCTTTTAGGGGATGTAAAAGAGGTAGTTACAATTGTTGATACTATTGCCTTTAATTATCCTGTAGAGGATGCCGCCACTCTTCTCTTGAAGTTTAAAAATAAAGCTCAGGCAATTGTAGATAATAGTTTTGCCATTCCTAACCGAGAAAATCTACTGGAGATATATGGCACAAAAGGGACAATCCTTGCTTCAAAGACGATCGGTCCCTTTACCGACCCGCAAATGAAATTGATAACTGAAAGGGGCGAAGAGAAATTTAATATTCCCTTTATTAATCTCTATCAGGCGGAATTTGAGCATTTCGCTAAGTGTATAAAAGAGAATAGAGAGCCATCAATTACCGCAGCCGACGGATTAAAAAATATGGAGATAATATCTGCTGCCTATCAATCTTCAAAAACAAAGAAAATTCAGAGAGTGAATGGAGGGGTATAGCAAAATGGTAGAAAAATTGGCGATAGAAGGAGGGACTCCAGTGAGAGAAAAACCCTATCCCCCCTGGCCTTATTTATGGGAGGAGCAAAAGGAGGAGGTGAGAGAAGTATTGGATTCTGGTAAGCTCATCTATTGGACAGGAGAGCGAGGCAGAAAATTTCAAGAGAAATTTGCTCGATTCTGTGGAGTAAAATATGGTATCGCCGTACATACCGGGACGGCGGCATTACATGTGGCTTTGGCTTCCCTGGGAATTGGTCCCGGGGATGAGGTGATTGTACCTCCTTATACCTTCATTGCCACCTCCTTTGCTGTTGTTCACCAAAATGCTGTTCCTGTTTTTGCCGACGTCGAGCCGGAAACAGGAAATATCTCTCCCGAAGAGATAAAGGAAAAGATTTCTCCCTATACTAAGGCAATTATCGCTGTTCATCTGGCCGGCCATCCCGCAAGAGCCGATGAGATAAACCAAATTGCAAAAGACCACAATTTATTGGTAATCGAGGATGCCGCCCAGGCACATGGCGCAGAATATAAAGGTAAGAAAACTGGTTCCTTAGGAGATATTGCGGCTTTCAGTTTCTGTAACGACAAAATATTTACCACCGGAGGCGAAGGGGGGATGGTGGTAACCGATAACCCTATATATGCAGAAAGGGCGAGGTCCTTTAAAGACCATGGTTATGAGGAGATAGAACGCAGAAGTTTGTTGGAATTGGAAGCCCTTTATACCTATATCCACCATCGGGTAGGCTATAATTACCGGATGACCGAGATGCAGGCGGCGATAGGGCTTAAAGCGATGGAGCGATTGAATTGGAATATCGAGAAAAGGCGGGAAAATGCTCATTACTTATCTGAAAAATTAAAGGATATTGAGGGGATAAATCCGGCCTATGAATCTCCTGAAGTTAAGCATTCATTCTATAAATATTATGCGAGCTTTGATAAAGAAAAATTCAGAGTAGACAGAGATACCTTTGTCAAAGCGGTAAGAGCGGAAGGTGTGCCAATCGGGTTGGGAGCCGCAGCAGAAAATTATAAGGAGGAGGCTTTTCAGAAACTGATGAGCTCTAGCCGGGCAAGATGCCTTTTTCAGCCACCCTGCTATAAAGGAACCGTAGATTATACAAAAGTTGATTGCCCCAATGCCAGAGAAAGAGGAAGAAAAGTATTTGTTCTTCCTGTACACCCGACTGTTAAAAGAGACGATCTGGATGATACGCTAATGGCAATAGAAAAGGTAACAGAAGCCTATAGAAAATAGCATGCGATAGCATGCGACCGAAAGCTGGAGTATCCAAAGTTGATAAATAAAAATGTATAATGAAATCTATCAAGAAATTAGCAATGAATTTTCCGGTCTTTTAGCCAAGAATCTGGCTACAGATATCAATCACTTTGACCGTTATTTTATCTTCAAGAACTTTGAGAAATCCTCTTCCTATTGCTATAGTCGAATGAGAGAACTTAATCTCAAACAGGTTGAAATAGAAAAATTCCCTGCAGATGGTAAAAGTAGCTATTCA
>DAOVGU010000119.1 GCA_030672255.1 bacterium | reverse complement strand
GGCACGATTTTAAGCGATGATTACCATTTTGTCTATTACGACAGTGATAAGGATGCCGGGTATGACAGCGAAGAGGATATCTATTATGAAGCAGGAACCGGAAACCATTATAACTGGTATTCCGGTTCTTCATCTTCTTATGAGGTTACCATCAGGTATGATGCAAGGGATGCTGATAGCGAAGATGCACTCACCCTTTATGCTGATGATGACCAGAATCCGGATAATGGGGTAGCTTTGACCATTGCCAATCTTACTGAAAAGGATGGAGAAGGAACTTATCTCTGGAATGTTTCCGAGTTATCTGGAGTTTCCTACTATGTCTGTGCCAAGGTGGATGATGGATTTAATCTCCCTTTATATGGATATTCGGATGGCAAGGTAGGAGTGAATAATTATCCCTATATTAGAGTCTCTACCCCTTCTGCCGATACCTGGACCTATAGTGATACCTATACCATTCAGTGGACAGATTCTGACCCGGATGATAATGCTCTTATCTCATTGTACTATGATGAGGATGCCATTTTTGGCAATGGAAATGAAACCTTAATTGACACAACTACCGAAGATAGCACCACCGATTCCTATGAGTGGAGTATATATTTGGTTCCCAATGGCACCTATTATATTGCAGGAAAGATTGATGACGGAGCGAATGACCCTTATTGCAGTTACAGTAAGGGGAAATTGACTATTATGGATACTCCTGAGGTTATTCTTGAGGCGGTTGAGAGTTACGAGGCGGTTACCCTAAATTGGACAGACAATACCCCGGAGGTTTCCGATAAGGTAATAGAGATTTATCGGGAGGATTATATCAATGGAGAATGGAGCGAATTCGCCAAGATTGCTGCTCCTTCTGCTTCAGAGACTTCTTATGAAGATACCTCTCTGGAGTTGGGAGTGATTGGTGGTTACTTTGTTCAAATTTATTCTGCCAGTTTAGGAACCTTATATCTCTCCAATTCATCCACCAGCGCCATAAATCCATTAGAGGCACAGAGACTGGCCTTCCCGGATGAGGAAGCACCTTCCGGTTTAGAAGTAATTCCCGGAGTAAATGTAATCACGGTTCAATGGAATGATAACTCCAATGAGGAAGATAGCTATGAGGTAGAAAGAAAGTTAGAGAGCGAGGGAATAGATAAGTACGCTAATATAACTACGACTTCTGCCAGTAGCACCAACTATGAGGATACTACCGTTACCGCTGATGTAGGTTACTCTTACCGGGTGAGGGCACGTAAATACTACCCGGAGACCGGAAATTATGGTTATTCTAAATATACCGGTGAGGCGGCAGAAACCTCCTATACCTTTGATCAGACTGTTGGTACTGGAGGAGGAGGTAGCTGCTTCATCGCTACCGCCGCTTTTGGCAGCCCGATGGAAAAAGAGGTAATGGTTCTAAAGAAATTCAGAGATAATGTTTTAATGAAGACTACCGCCGGAAGAGATTTTGTTGAACTCTATTGTGCTCTCAGTCCGCCAGTTGCTGACTTCATCGGGAATAAACCCCTTCTGAAAGCAATGGTGAGGATGGGATTGAGACCATTAATCTGGCTGAGTAAAGAGATTATGCAACCTTAAACTGTAGTAGTTGCAGAGCTTGCTCTGCTGTTGTTTGTAGTGGCCGAGCTTGCTCGGCAGGGCAGAGTGAACTCTGCCACTACACTACATAGCAAAGTAAACTTTGCCACTACATAACTATTGGTGGCTAAATAAATTATGCAGAAGAGAAGACTTTTATTAATAATTTTCTTTTTATTCCTATTTTTCCTTTTCAGTAAGGAAGCAACTACTTTATCTGAAGAGAAGGTTCTGAGACTTGATGATAGGAATTTCCTTTCCCCCTCTCCTCAGTCCTCCCCCTCAAGGGGGGAGGAAGACCTGCCTGCCGGCAGGCAGGTAGGTGGGGATGCAAGTTCCTTCATTAAACAAAAAAGAGCAAAAAGTCTCATTCAGCATCAGGAAAAAGGGATAAGGTTTGATTCTATCTCTGGTCTTTCTCAAGAGGAAAAGAGAGAAGTAAGGAGAAAGGTTGGATCCAGACTTTTCCCGATTTTAAAAAAGGGAAGAATCTCTCCTCATTTCCCCGGGGTAAATAAGGAAAAAGCCACAATAAATTTAATTGTTCGTTTAAAGGAAGGGGCAAAAAGAAAGGATTTAGAGGCAGAGGGGATAGAGGTAAGGACAAAAACCGGAAATATCGCTACCGTCTCGGTTAAACTATCTGAACTGAATAACTTTATCCGGAATGAAAATATTATCTATATTGAACCGGTAAAGAGATTAAACCTTCTTAATGAGGTCTTAACCGGTTCAAGTATCGCTGTTTCTGGATGTAGCCATCTTGATACCTCAGATGCCGAGGACAACTATACCTTTTCCGCCACATCCGGGCAGGCCCTTTTAATCCGGGCCTATGGAGACCCAAGATTTTTGCTTGATCCCTATTTAGAGCTCAAGGACTCTTCGGGAAATATCCTTGCCTTTGACGATAATTCTGGACCAGGGAATACGGCCGAGATAAATTGGACCTTCTCCTCATCCGGGAGTTATCTTATCGGGATTAAATCAGCCAATCCTACAGGATCTTCCAGTTTGGTACAGGATTATCAACTTCTTCTTTCCTCAGATAATACCAAAATCAATCTTTTCGATATCAGCGCTGGAGATATGGGGGATGCCTTTTATGTAGGAACAAATGCAAAAATTTTCTCCAATGAAGGGGAAGGAGTAATCATTGGAATCGTGGATACCGGGATTGATTATAAACATGAGGATTTCATTGATGATACCACGGGAGAATCAAGGATTCTTTATATCTGGGACCAGACCGATACTACCGGGGCCGATACTCCTATAGAATATAACTACGGTTCGGAATGGACACAAACCCAGATCAATAATGAAATTGATGGAAGTCCGGCCGGCATAGTCAGAGAAAAGGATACCAATGGTCATGGAACACATGTGGCCGGCATCGCGGCCGGGGATGGCTCGGCTACCGATGGGGATGAGCCGGCAGGAAAATATAAGGGGATGGCCCCTAAGTCTGAGTTGATTATCGTTAAGGTAGATCTTACTGACGATAGTTATATTATTGATGGAGTCAACTATATCTTTAGTAAAGCAGCTACCTTGGGGAAACCGGCTGTCGTCAACTTAAGCCTGGGGACACATTTAGGTCCACATGATGGAACAAGTGCCTTAGATCAGGCGATGGATAGCAGTATCCAGGTGAGTAGTTCTGAGAGCAAGGGAAGGGTAGTTGTTGTCGCCGCTGGAAATGAGGGGAGCGATGATATTCATGCCGAAGCGGATATTTCGCCTGGATATTCTGAGCCGATAAAGTTTTTCAACAGTTATGGGTATTTGGGAATAGATACCTGGCACGATGGAAACGATAAGTATCAGGTAACATTTTCTCCGCCATCCAATTCTTCTCTACAGGACTGGGAATGGGGAGGACCTACCACCGGTCCTACCAGTGGATATGATGGTTCTGCAAAATGCTGGGGAACAAAATTACAGGATAATTATCGAAATGACTTAACCATTAATTTAGAAAGTCCCTCAATCGACCTTTCCGGAACTACCGGTCCCGAGCTTACCTTTAAACATTGGTATAAAACGGAAAGTGATTGGGATGGAGGAGTGGTGAAGGTATCCACGGATAACGGAATAACCTGGGAGAAAATTTATCCCGAAGAAAATGAAGGAAAGTATCCGGGATATGATGTGGTTGACCAGGAGCTCTATACCGGATTTTCTCTTGCCAGGGATGGAGCCTATTCCGGGGATTCCTCGGAATGGGCTGATGCCAGCTTTGATTTATCCAGTTTTGCGGGAGAAATGATAATCATTAAATGGAGCTTCCATTCCGATTCCGATTCGGTAGATGTGGGCTGGTATATTGATGACGTAGAAGTTAAGGATGGAGGGACGACCATCCTTTCAAAAGATTTTGAAGATAATGATGGAAGCTTTACCTATTCCATCAACAATTCCCTTATTGCTAAACCAGGGACGCTTGACTGGGAATGGTTAGGAGATGAAACCGGAGGAGTGGTCCATCTGAATTATTCCTTAAAGTCTTGTAATAATGACTATGAGGTCTTATCCTATAACTCAGGCTGGGAAGAATCCGGAGCCATCTGGCAGATGAGTTTTCAGCGAACAACTTCAGGAGGAGATGGACATCTGGATGCCTGGATGTTCGGTACATATTATAGTAAATTTTCTGATCATGTGGCTTATTCAAAGACGGTTGGGGAGCCAGGAACAGCAAGTTCAGTAATTACGGTAGGAGCCTATACAACAAAATATATGTGGGATGCCACCGATGGCTATACCTATTATAGTTCTTCTGCGGTAAGTGATTTTGGTGGAATCGCCTATTTCTCCAGTTTAGGACCGACCCGAGATGAAAGAATGAAGCCGGATATTGTTGGGCCAGGTTTTTATGTCTGCAGTTCCCTTTCCTCCGATGTTGATTTTAACGATACCGCTATTTCGGTTAGTTATCCTTATTGCGTCTCTCAGGATGATCGCCATTGCTTGATGGCGGGAACGAGTATGTCTTCCCCGGCGGTGGTAGGAGCGACTGCGCTTTTGCTTTCGGCAGAAAACAAAACGGCAAGCGAAGTTAAACTTCAGTTACAGCTTCTCGCAACATCAAGTTTAGATAAATTCACTCCTTCTACCGAGATTCCCAACGATACCTATGGATACGGAAAGTTGACCCTGATAGAGGAGGAGACAGAATCCGGATTAACCAGTGAAGAGGGAGGAGGGAGTGGAGGAGGTTGCTTTATCGCTACCGCTGCCTTTGGAACACCATTGGCCGAAGAGGTAATTACTTTAAAGAAATTTAGGGACCGATATCTTTTGACCAATCCCTTCGGTAGAGCATTTACAAAAATCTATTATAAACTTTCTCCCTCTTTAGCCGACTTTATCCGCAATAAACCCCTCATTAAAGCAGTTGCAAGAATATATTTAAAACCCTTAATCTGGTGGAGTAGATATCTTACACCCCCACCTATCTCCTCCCCCCTGGAGGGGGAGGATTGAGGAGAGGGGGAATTGAATAAATCCCTTTATCTTATTGATGGCAATAGTATCCTTTATCGTTCCTATTATGCGCTGGGCCATCTCTCTACCTCCTCGGGTCAACCGACAAATGCCGCTCTTGGCTTCACAACCACCTTACTTAAACTGATCAGGGAGAAAAAACCTTTCTACCTGGCAGTTGCCTTTGACCTTAAAGGACCCACCTTCCGCCATAAACTTTTTCAGGACTATAAGATTCAGCGACCTCCAATGCCGGAGGATTTAGTAAGTCAGATTCCAATCATCAAGGAAATAATCAAGACTCTCCGTGTTCCCATCTTGGAAAAACAAGGATATGAGGCGGACGACGTTTTAGCCACGATAGCAAAACGAGCAGAAAAGGAAAATATAGATACCTTTATTATTACCGGAGATAAGGACATTCTCCAATTGGTTAATCCCAAAATTAAGGTTTATAATACCAACAAAAATCTTCTCTATGATGAAGAAAAGGTAAGGGAAAATTTTGGTGTCTCCCCGGAAAATATAGTTGACCTTATTGCTCTGATGGGGGATAGCGTAGATAATATTCCCGGGGTCTCTGGTATTGGAGAAAAGACGGCGGTCAAATTAATTGAGAAATTTGGTTCGATAGAAAACCTTTATAGAAATCTTGACACCCCCACCCAGTTCCCTCACCTCTTATCCTCTCCCCTTGAGGGAGAGGAAGGGAAGGAGAGGGGGAAGGAGGGGGGCATAATAGGAAGTTCTCTAAAGGAGAAGCTAAAAAGAGGAAAAGAGATGGCTTTTTTAAGTAAGCAATTGGCGATACTTGATTCAGCTGTACCCTTAGAGACAAAAATCGCTGACTGTGAGATGAAGAATCCCGATTATCAGAAATTAAAGGAAATTTACCAGAGATTGGAGTTCAAAAGATTGGTTAAGGAAGTGGATACTAAAATTGACCCAAAGGGTCATTGCGAGGCCGAAGGCCGTGGCAATCTCGGAGATTATTTCGCTGTCGCTCATAATGACAAAGGAGAAATGGCTCGCAATGACGAGGAAGATTTCTTGGTTTTTCAACCGGGTAAAAGTTATAGAATGGCTGATATTTTGGGAGATTTAGAAAATTTTAAGCTAATCCTTGAAAACCCAACCGTAGAAAAGATTGGTTTTAGGCTCAAGGAAAAAATAGTTCAATTTGCAGAGAACGGAGTTGAGGTTAAAGGAGAGCTTTTTGATTTGGGAGTGGCGGGATATCTGTTGAATAAAGAAACTTCATATTCATCACCTTCCTCTGAATCCCCCTCTCCTCAATCCTCCCCCTCCAGGGGGGAGGAAATAGGTGGGGGTGTAGGAGGGGGCATTAGTACTTTACGAAGCCATTATCTAAATGACCTTCAGAAAAAAAATCTTTACTCCCTTTTCAAAGAGGTGGAGATGCCTCTCATCAGAGTCCTAACAAAGTTGGAAACAAAGGGTGTGTACATTGATGTCAATTACCTTGCTTCATTAAGTAAAAGATTTGGAGAAAAATTAAAGGATTTGGAAAGAGAAGTCTATTTAGCAAGCGGAGAGGAGTTTAATATTAACTCTCCGATTCAGTTAAGGAAAATTCTCTTTGAGAAATTAAAATTGCCTCCGGGCAAAAGAACAAAGAAGGGTTACTCCACCGATTTTGAAGTTTTAAAGGAACTCTCAAAGATTCACCATCTTCCCGCTACTTTACTGGAGTATCGGGAGCTTTACAAACTTAAAAGCACCTATGTGGATGCTCTACCAAAACTCATTAGCGAAAAAGACCATAGACTTCATACCTCATTTAATCAGATTGGGACGGCCACCGGGAGGCTTTCCTCTTCCAACCCGAATTTGCAGAATATCCCCATAAGAACCCAGAATGGCAGTTTAATCCGGAAAGCATTTAGGGCAGAGGGGAAAAATCTCCTCTTTTCATTTGACTACTCCCAGATTGAATTAAGGATTCTGGCGCATCTTTCTCAAGACCCTCTTCTGAGAGAAGCTTTTT
>DAOVGU010000255.1 GCA_030672255.1 bacterium | reverse complement strand
TTATCCTGTTCTTCTATATCCTTTTAGATGTTATTGGAAAAAAGGATTAAGGAATGAGACGGTAAAACAAAGACCAGAGTTTTTGGAATGGTGGAGTAAATTGCAAAAAGCAACAAAAAAATATTATAAGCCAGGGAAATTTGTTACTTTCCTGGGATATGAATGGCATGGAAACAGAACCAGATGGGGAGACCATAACGTTATTTATTTTAACGAAGAGAATCCATTAGATGATGCATGGGAATTAGAAGATTTATATAAGAATTTACGTTCTCGCAATGCCCTTGTTATCCCTCATCATACCGGATATATGAAAGGGAACAGAGGGAAAGACTGGGATATATTTGACCCTCAACTTTCACCAGTTACGGAAATTTATTCCAGCCATGGCTCATCAGAAGGAATAGGGACTCCTATTGGCTTACTAAATAATGTATCTATGGGACCTCAGGCAAGTGGAGGTAACTATATTGATGCATTGAATCGAGGGTATCACATAGGAGCTATTGCTTCTAATGATGGATGTGGTTTACCAGGTTCCTGGGATAGAGGTGTAGCTGGTATCTGGGCTAATGACTTAACCCGAGAGGCAATCTGGGAAGCTGTTAAGGAAAGAAGAACCTATGGAGTTACAGGCGACAGAATAAAGCTTATGTTTACTATTAATGAGCATCCTATGGGAACAATAATACAGAGAGAAAAAAATTTAGAAGCCAAGATATACCTGGATTGTGCTCAACCTCTGGATCGCATTGAACTTATACACAACGGTTATGTATTAGATACATATTGTCATAGAGGAAAGTGGGAAAGAAAGAGAAAGAGAAGAGGTCATTACAAAATACTTGCCGAATTTGGCTGGGGACCAACAAGTCGTTATGGTTTTAAGAATTTACAGATGGAGTGGATTGGGAATCTTCAGTTAAAGAATGGAAAGTTAAGGTCGGTTCAACCTCGTTTCAGCGGACTTGGACAACACTATAGAATAGATGGAAAGAATAGCTGTAACTGGCACCTTATTACTACTCGGGAAGAAAATTTTAGGCAAGGGCTTATTTTTGAAATAGAAGGTGATATGGCTACACTGATGGTAATCCGCATTAATGGACATACCTTAAAGATACCCTTGAAAAATGCTCTTTTGAAGCCGCATCTTTTTCCTTTTGTTAAAGAATCAATCGCTTGTATCAAAAATACTTTTGGGATAGAAAAGGCAGAAATCGAGAATCCAGATGTCTTCTTTTGTAATGCAGGGAAGGTAAAAATCCATCCAGCTTATCCAAAGGAATCCTATGCGATAGAAACCACTTTTAACTTACCGGCTGCAAAGAACAACAATTACTATTATGTGCGAGCTTATCAGATAGATGGTCAGATGGCTTGGTCTTCTCCTATATGGGTGGAAACTTCTTAAAGGAGGATGAGGTATGCATTGTTGAAGAGCGAAAAAATTAGAACTTTCCCTTTTATTATTCTCTTTATTCATTTTTTATCTACTTTTGGTTGGGCACAAATTCCCGTTAGTTTATCCGACCATTCTCCGAAAGCCGGGGATACCATCTGGATAACAGGGAGAATTCCTCAAGGCGAGGAACTTAATGTTGTTATTGCTTCAGAGCTTACCTTTTCTCCTGAGAAAGCCCTTGGTTCTGAGGAAAGGTCATGCCTTATCCAGGATGGGAAGAAGTTTGGCTTTGTCCCGGAAACCTCTATTCCTTATTTATATTACATCATTACCTCTAACCCTGATGTTTATGGAGCAATAAGGGATAAATCTTATGGAGGAGCTTTCTTTTTCAAAGGGTTGTATAAAACCCAGATGTTTAAACTGAAAAACTGGTGCAATATCCCTGTCTCGACTCGGAAAATATTAGGACCAATCAAAACCGAAGGTCAATGGAACTTTATCCGTTATGCGCACGAAAATTCTTTTGCGATTAACACCATTGGTAAAGAGGGCGCCTGCAGAGGGAAGGCAATCATCTTCTCTCGCTGTGTAGTTAGCGATTACAAAAAAGAGCCAAAATACTGGAACAAAGGAACCTCTATCTCTTTAAATAAAGATAATGGTAAATTTTCTCTTATCTTTAATACCTTTCGTCATACTGCCCCTAACACAAAATTCAATGTTTATGTCAACGGGAAATATGTAGATTCTTATGTGGTTGAACCGAAAGGATTGTGGCTACCGCGAGGTTGGCGCTATGCTAACCTTTTCTTAATTATCATCGGGGCTATTTTAGCGGGAACGTTCTATTCTATAGTTGGTGCTTCGGGTGGCTTATTGATGGCGGCTTTTCAGATTATATTTATTGGCACCGCTGGTCCATTAGGGATTAATGGAGCCAATGTCCTTAAACCTTCCAATCTCCCTCTGGTCTTCTTTGCACCTCTTACCGGTCTATACCGCTACTGGTTTAAGGAACATCGGTTGGCGGTTCCGGTAGCCCTTGCCTTTGGTGTAGGAAGTTTTTTAGGGGCTTTTGTTATTGGTCCTCCCCTTTCAGCAAAATATCTCAATATGGCTGTTTACAAACCCTGGCTGGCAATATTAGTTTTAATAATGGGACTGCGGATGGTTTATGAACTGACTCCCCTGGGAATGAAGAAGAGAAAAGCGGTTAAAGCGGTAACGGAAAGATTTAATGAAGAGGTCAAAAAAGCTAAAGAAGAAGGTAGAGATACACAAATGGGTAGTGCAAGAACAACTAAATTCGGTCTTTTTGATTATCGATTTAAATTCTGGGGTGAGGAGTTTAGAATGAATATTGTTCTCTTTCTTATTTGTGGAATTTTTATTGGTATTATTGGTGCCTCTTTCGGAATTGGAGGAGGATTTTTGTTAGTTCCTACGATGACAGCTTTAGGAGGGCTACCGATGTATGTGGCTGTACCTATTTCGCTATTGTCGTCCATGTTTTTAGCCGTTTCGGGAATAGCCCGTTTCGCTTTAATGGGTTATTTCCCGGATCCTTGGATTGTATTGGCAATTGTTATCGGGGGATTGGCAGGGGGATTGATTGGTGGTCGGCTGCAAAAATATTTTTCGGAAAACCAGTTGAAATTGATTTTAGTCATCGTGTTTTTCTTCCTCATTTTTCGCTTTGCCGGAATAGAAATTTGGATATAAGATGAAGAAATATTATGTATATTTAGCGGATATTCATGGAAAGGATATAAAAATAGAAAGAGACATTCTTCAGGATATTGCCGAAGTTAAGAAAGGCGAAAGAGGTAGGGATGAAAAGGCAAGAATCTTTAAGGAGGCGAAAAATGCCGATGCTTTAGGCATAAGGCATACCAGGATTACAAAAGATATTATTCGAGAACTTGACAGATGCAGAATAATTGCCCGCTTTGGTGGTGGCTATGATAACATTGATATTAAAGTGGCCACAAAAAAAGGAATTATTGTCACCTTCGTCCCTGATTATTGCACAGAAGCGGTAGCCGAACATGCTTTGGCCCTTGCCCTTTTAAAAATAAGGGATCTTAAAGAGTTCGAAGAAAGAATTAGAAGAAACTTCTGGAGTGCCCAAGGGGTCAAAACGGAAATGGCCAAAGACGCCATTTTAGGAATTATTGGTCTGGGGAGGATTGGAGGGACTTTGAGCAAAAAAGCCTCTTGTGTCGGGTTTAATGTTATTGCTTATGACCCATTTCTCCGGGAGAATGATTTTAGAATGAAAAAAACAAAGAGGGTAAAAAGACTTGATAATTTATTGAAAATTGCCAATATCATCTCTTTGAACGTTCCTCTTACCAAAAAAGGGGAGTCAAAATATCCCACTTATAAGATGATTGGCAGAGAAGAGTTTGCAAGAATGAAGAAAGTTCCGTATATTATTAATGTATGCAGAGGGGAAGTGATTGATACTAAAAGTTTGATTTTATCCTTAAAATCTAATAAGATAAGTGGTCTTGCTACAGACCTTATTGAAGGTGAGCCAATCCAGGGTTCCTATCTAAAAAAGGGAGATAATCCCATCTTTGATAAATTAAAAAACCTACCTAATGTTATCATAACCCCTCACTGTGCATTTGCTTCCTCTCGTTCAGTAAGAACAGTAAAAAGAAAAGGAGCAATGGAGGTAAAGAGAGTGCTTCAAGGAGGTTTTCCCAGAGATATTGCCTGGATTAACCCTGAAGTCAAAATGAAATATCTGAAAAGGTTTAAATGACCGAGATTTTCATCTTTAGTGGGGTTATATTCTTCGCTCTTCTGATTCACTCCTTTGCCGGTTTTGCCGCTGGGTTAATTGCTATTCCGATTCTAACTCTTTTCTTTGAACCAAAGGTAGTTGTTCCTGCCTTCAGTCTTCTTATCCTTCTTTTGGGTGCTTTTTTGGTGCTGGAGACAAGGGCTCATATCAAATGGAAGAAGGTTGGTGCTCTTTTATTAGGAGGGATGATTGGCACCCCTATCGGCGCTTATGCTCTGAAATATTTCAATCCGGAAATCCTGCGCATGATTATTGCTGGATTGACCATCCTTTTTGGAATATTGCTTCTCTCGGGAATAAAGCTAGCTATCAAAGATACGAGAGGATGTCAAAGAACCATCGGTCTTATCAGTGGTTTCTTTGGCGGAAGCGTAGCCCTCTCTGGACCACCGGTAGTAATTTTTGGAATCTCTCAGAACTGGGGGAAGAATTTATTTCGCTCTACGCTAATAACCTACTCTCTTTTCTTAGGGATAGTGGGGAATCTCTCCTTCTTCTTTCTTCGTCTCTTTAACCAATTCAACTTAAGATTATTTGGCTTTTCCATAATTCCGGCCATGGTTGCCTTCTGGTTAGGGGTGAGGTTTAAAAATAGAGTGAGTGAGGCCAGTTTTCGTCGGGCAATTCTTATCCTGGTTATTGCGGTGGGGATCTTAGGATTGTCCCGCATCTGGTTTAAGTAAATTGTAAATATTCAGTAAAAGCCGTTATTTTCAAGTAGACGTAGGCTGGTAGCCGCAGGATTCATCCTGCGCCT
>DAOVGU010000239.1 GCA_030672255.1 bacterium | reverse complement strand
ATTGACATAAGCGAGGGGGGTATGTTACTTTCCCGCTTCAAGTTGGATGAACTTGTGAAAGGTAATAGATTGAACTTAAAGCCCCTTATTCAGATCGGTGGTTCTTATCCATTTGCGCAAGGAGAGGTAATCCAAATTGTTCCCCACAAAGATGAGGAATACAGCAATGCTCGTATTGTATTTCTCAACAAGAGTAATAATTGGAGTAGGTTTATCCATTATCTTGTAAAGATTGAAGATTTAAAGTTTGGATTGAGTTCATATGAACTCATTGGAAGTAGCATTCAGATGACTAATATCCGCCAGCAGATAAATATCTGTGCAGACAGTGATATAACCGTCCTTATCTGCGGAGAGAGTGGAACCGGAAAGGAATTGGTGGCGCATACATTACATAACAGAAGTTCTCGTGCCGAGAAACCGTTTGTCTCTGTAAACTGTGCTTCAATATCAAGAGACCTCTTAGAAAGTGAACTTTTTGGCCATGTAAAGGGGGCATTCACCGGTGCTCATCGTGACCACGAGGGTCTATTTGTAGCCGCCAATGAGGGAACATTGTTTTTGGACGAGGTAATAGAAATACCTCCAAACGTACAGGCCAAGCTCCTGCGCGCACTGGAACAGAGGGAAATCAGACCCGTTGGCAGTTCTCAGAAACAAAAGGTAAATGCCCGTATTATCTCTGCCACTAACAGGGATATCGCGACCGCCTTATCTTCTGGAGCAATAAGAAGAGATTTTTACTATCGTTTGTGCACAATGCAGATATCTATCCCGCCATTGAGGGATAGGAAGGAAGATGTTCCCTCACTTGTTGCCCACTTCCTGAATTATTACCGACAGAGTTTGAAGAAAACGGTCAGATCTGTTACTCCCGAAGCTATGGATATTCTCTATCAATACAACTGGCCGGGGAATGTTAGAGAGCTGGAAAGCGTAATAAGGAGAGCCTTGGTTCTGGAAGATGCCAACTATATAAGAGCATTTAATCTGCCGCGCAATTTGTTAACTATGCATTCTCCTTCAATAATTGAGGATTTTCCCACCTTAAAGGGACTTGAGGATAAATTAATCAAAGAGGTCCTGGAGAGTGTGAATGGTAACAGGGTAAAGGCGGCAAAGATACTTGGAATCTCCCGCCAGGGGCTTTATCGAAAGATGAAACATCTAAAATAATTTCATATCTGTAACCTGTGTCAATATAGTGGACACTCCTTCCTATCTCACCTAACTCCTTGTAGAATAACAACTTAAACTAAATTAACCCAAACCAGTGTCAAATAAATTGACACTTCCTCCTGATTCTTCCTTTCACCTTATCTAACCCAAAAAATTCCTGAATCCCTTGCTATACAATAAGTTCAGACCTTTATTTAAAACTTGGCACAGTTTTTGCTTCATTATTATATAAACAAAGAATCAAAAAAAACTTACCTATTATGATTGAATGTTGAGTAGATTTGAACGAGGAGGTGATAAAAAACGTAAATACTCAGTGAACACCGTACCAAAAGGTAGTCGCAACCTTTAGGTTGCGCAGGCGCAGGATGAATCCTGCGGCTACCAGCCTACGTCTACTTGAAAATAACGGCTTTTACTGAATATTTACTAAAAAACAGAGAAAAAGTCGGTTTTAGGAGAAGAGTTGAAATTTATGAATTATAAGGGTTTAGGCGCAGCTTGAAGAGGAAGTGGTGAAAAAGTGGCTTGCATTTGGATTTAGGGGAGTTGTAATTGATTGAATGAGAGAGGAGTGGAGTATTTTAAAAAGCTGAGTTGTTGAAAGCAAGGGTAGAGTGAAAACAGGAGGGTGAAATTATGAGGACATGGAAGAGTGTATGGCTGGTAGTGAGCATTGCGGTTACGGTAATAAGTGCAGGATCACTGGTTTATGCTGGTGGCGGTGGTGAGGAAGTTTGTACGACAACAAATGGGTATACAACTGCGTGGGGGAGAGTTACTGTTGGCGGCGGGAGTGAAAAACGGCATCTCTTTGATGTTGACGGTGATGGGTGGAGAGATTCGATAAGTGTAACAAACTGGTACAAAAATCCCGGTGCAAGTGGAAGCTGGACAGGCTATTCTATCGGCAATACTGACTATCCTTCTCCTATGTATGGCAGAAGGGTTGGAGATGTCGATGGTGACGGCTTACCAGACTTGGTTTTTGGAGTGGGAAGAAACTATCCATCACCTGACAGGAACAGGGTATATGCCTTTATAAATCCCGGCACTACTGGGACGTGGACCAGATATCACATAGGCACATTGCCAGATGCACCAGATGGTATTGAGACAGTAGCCATCGCTGATATGAATAATGACGGCCATGCTGATATTCTGGCAGGTGGAGAATGTACTCTGTTAAGATGGTATGTAAATCCAGGTTACATGACAGGTAACTGGAGTTATTACACAGTGTATGATTTTTCCCAGGATGTTGAAGGAATGGTGATAAAGGATTTTAATAATGATAACTATTTAGATATAGCGGTTACTGTCTGTTCGCCTAACGGTCTCTCGGGTGGGACATATGTCTTAACAAACCCGAAAACAGAGAGCGGAAATTGGTCACGCAAGACCGTGGATGGAGATCGATATAGTTGTGTACAGAGTATATCAGCCGGGGATGTTAATGGCGACGGATGGAATGATGTGATTTTGTCGAATCGCCAGCCGTTTGTGGACAGCTACCTCTATTGGTATAAAAATCCCAAAGGGTCTGGTTCGTGGACGAGATACAGGATTGATACCTTGAGCACTAACCATTTAGCCGGATGGCCTCCGGAAGTGGCAGATATAGACCTGGATGGAAAACCCGATGTAATATGTTACCGTAACAGTGCTAATGTTACCTACTGGTACGGCAATCGTGACGGCGGCGACACATGGAAGAGAAATAAAATTTACGCAGGTAGAATTACTCCTCTTTCTTACGGAGTGGGCGATGCTAATAACGATGGTGATCTAGATATAATTTCTGGCGGCAATCTGTATAAAAATCCTAAGCCTGGATTTTGAACAAGTCCGCCGCCATTAGGTAAGCTCCAGTATTTGGAAACCCGCAAGTCGAATCACACTGCAATGTCGCGTGGAGGTGCTAATGCATCTTTGCGCGTTGCATCAGTGCTACGGTCAATTGCTGCGGTGATGCGCATAATGAGTCAGGGAAGAGATAGGTCTGTGAAATGGCAGGGTATTGTTCTGTCAGTTCTGTTTTTGGGCCTAATGTCTTTTCTTGGAGCAGTTGGAATAGAATTGCTGGTGTGGATTGTTCTGGTTCCGCTTATCATACTGGCATTAAAGGGGTCTTTCAGAGATATTTTCGTTTTCGGGTCTGTGGCGATACTGCTGGCCGGGATGTTCTGTCTGAGCTGGATCGCATTGTATAGTGTCAGGACACTTCTGCTTTCACTGTTTTCCTGGTATCTGTTTTTCATGTTTTTTGTTCTGGCAACCAGGCTTTTAAATAAAACAACAGGTTGCCTGATATTGATTCCTCCGGTTGTGTGGTTTTGCGGCGCCCAGATAGCATCTTTCACGATTGTAGGCAGCGCGTGGACAGACCTGGCTATGTTTCAGCCGACAATGGCGCCGTTGATATGGGTTGTGGGCGCCAGGGGTATAACATTTCTTATAGTTTTGGTTAACACAGTTATAGCTTCTCTGTGCCTGCGCAGATCAAGAGAGATGCTGGTTGTCGGGTCTGTTCTTTTACTGATTATAATTGGCTGTGTTACTTACAGCAACTTGGCAGAACCAGAGGGGAAAAACCTGAAAGTCGCCCTTTTGCAAGGAAATTTTGCTCAACCGTGGATATGGCGATGTGATCATGCAGAAACAGTGGTGCTTGAGACATATTTGGAGATGACGAGGGAAGCCGCACAGGAGAAACCGGATATTATTGTCTGGCCAGAGTATGCGATCCCTGCGGATGTGTTTCGTAATACAAGCCTGCTTGAAAAAATATCAGCCACGGTTAAAAAATCCGGAAGCTGTCTTGTTTTCGGAACTTTGATCTTGCACGAAAGAACTAATGGAAAAAGGGTAGAAAATGATGTCGCTGTGGTTATTTCAAGTGACGGAGCGTATGTGGACAAGTATGTATCCGTACGTCCAGTTCCCTATGAGACATGGACATTGCCCGGGGACGACCTCCATGTTGTGAATACGGAAAAGGCAAGGCTCGGTATACTGCTTTGCTTCGAAGAAACCATTGCAGACATTGCCCGCGATTTAACACTGCAGGGAGCAAAACTGTTTATTTCGCTGGCAAACAACAGCAGGTTCAAGCAGACCTGTGGCGTATACCTTGCGTCCCTGCAAACAAGGCTGAGAGCGGCCGAGAATAGAAGGTACCTGGTGAGAGCAACCAATACCGGTATTACCCAGGTGATAAACCCGTACGGGAAAATCATTGCGGCTGTAAAGCCGTTTGAGCGGAAGATAATTACAACTGAAGTTCGTTTGAGCGATCAGAAGACATTCTATTCAAAATATGGGGATTTGACAATAATCCTGTTCATCCTGGCGGTCTGCTGCAGCGTGTCAATACTTTCAATACGGGGCAATAAGCTTTTACGTTATGATAAAAAATAAGGTTTTGTTCGCTAATGCGGTCTTAGCTATTGTTCTGATAGGGATAGGGATAGTTATTTTTTCTAACTTGTCACGGCAAAAGATAAAGCAAGAGAAAAAATTAGTTGCAGAAATTGCCTGGCTGCAAAGTCGGATTCAAAATAAAGATGTAGAGATAGAAAGGTTGAAAAAATCATGTAATGATAAAGAGAAACTTAATGAAGTCTGTGAAGAATTAGCGCAATACAAACAGAAAGAAGCGGCTGCTGCCGCATCTCGCCCTGCTGATAAAAATATAAAAGGGATAGTTAGTAAGCCTGCAGTAATGGTTGATAAAGGGATTATCGGATTTGGTGTTCCGGATCAGGAGGAACTGATAGGAAGGATTGAGTGGGACAAATTGGCGAATTTAGTAATCATGGCCTATGGAAACAGTGAAAACGATTATTATAGTAATAATGTCAGGGAAGACTTAATGGAAATTGTGAAGGAGTTCAGCGCAATAAGGGGCCACACTGATGATGAAGAGTTTATAGAGGACCCTGTTTTCATGACAAATATTATGAAGGCGATACTCGAGCAGATAGGGGCAGGTTTGAATGAAGAGCAGCTGGAAAGATTAGAAAAGATTTGTACTGCAACAGAGTTATTTTTTATTGGTATAGAAAAGGACAAAATTGATGGCAGCTCTCCTTTCGGGGAAAGAAATTGGCGGGCATGGATGAGCCACTCTTTTAGTGAAGAATGTAAAGCATTATTAAATGACTATCAAAAAGAAAGGCTAAAAGAGCATAATATTCCACTCCCTTTTCTCGGATATAGACTATAATAAATTTCAATTAAATAGAGATAGAGAACGGAAGATGTGAGGGTTTAGCTTGTAACGGATGTTCACCCCAGCGATTTCACTTAATAGGTAAGTTTTCCTGAAAAATATCCCCCCTGATTAAATCGGGGGTCAATCAAAACCAGAAAAAAGAGGGATAATAAGAGCACTTTGATTTCAAGGTGCTCTTATTTTTTGAGATGTGGTAAGCACGCTACTATTCTTTTCGCAAATAACTGGGAAGAATTTTCAGTTGCTTCCGATACTTGGCAATAGTGCGCCGGGCAATATCTATTCCCTCAAATTTTAGCCGTTTCAGAATATCCTCATCAGATAAAGGAGATTTCTTTTTCTCATTGCCAATAAGGCATTTAATTCTTGTTTTAATGCTCTGGGAAGTCAAAGGTTTACCTGCCGGCAAGCAAGGTTCCTGATGATTCCTCTTGATATGGCCATTGAAGAATCGCTTTAGTTCAAAGTTTCCCAAAGGTGTTTGAACCCATTTATTTCTTATTGCCCGGGAGACGGTTGATGAGTTCCGCTTTACAGTTTTTGCTACTTCCTTTAAGGTAAGAGGTTTAAGATGAGAGGCTCCCTTCTCTAAAAAGTCTTTCTGAACTTCGATGATGTGGTCAACAATATCTTTAATCGTGGTTTCTCTTCGCTGGAGATTTTTTATCAACCAGAGCGCATTGCTCAATTTCTTTCTTAAATAGCAACGGGTAGAGGAAGAAAGATTTCCGCGCTTCAGAAAATTTTGATAGAAAGGATTTATTCTCAGGCGAGGTAGATATTGGTGATTAAGGATGCTCTGGTACTTTCCATTTTCCTTTTTAATGGTAACATCGGGAATTGGGGAGGGAATCTTCTTAGCAGGGCTCAAAGAACCGCCTGGCCGCGGTTCTAAATTGCCTATCTCGTTTTTCGCTCTTTTTACCTTCTCTAAAGATGTGTTTAAGGACTTACCTATCTTTCGGTAATGTTTTTTTCCTAAATCTTCCAAATAGTTTTTTACTATTTTTGCGGCTAAACTGTTTTCTCTTTTGTGGCGCTTTAGTTGAAGAAGAAGGGCTTCTTTAAGGTTTCTGGCACCAATACCGGCTGGTTCCAGGGTCTGAATTAAGGAGAGAGTTTGCTTTACCTCTGCTATCGGTACCGACAGTGATTTTGCAACCCCCTCTAATGAAATTTGAAGGTAACCGGAATCATCAATATTGCCAATAAGAAATTCGCCAACCTTAAGAATTGACTCCGAACCCCTCATTATCCTCAATTGATGCAATAACCTTTGTTGTAGAGTTACGGCCTGAGTAATCAGACTTTCCCGAAAATTATAAAGTTCTTCCTCCTTTTCAGAATTGCCGGCTTGAGATTGTTGCCAATTTTCTCTATAATTAATAAACTCTTCAAAATTCTCTCCTCCAGCATCCTCGGTTGCCTCTTTCAACAAAGGATTGTCAGTTAATTCCTCTTCAATTAGTTGCCTCAACTCCATCAGGGGAAGTTGGAGGATATGGAGTGACTGTTTCATCCTTGGGGTAAGAGATAATCTCTGCTGCTGGACTAAATGAACTTTCAGTTCCATAGTTCCATTAGTCTTTATTATACCCCAAATTCTTGTGGTTGTTAAATTGAATGCCACAGCCCACGGCAAGAACGCCAGTAGGAAAGAAGATGGTAGGGGGTAAGTAAACGGCAGATCTTATTTGACTTAAAGACGAAAAAGTGCTATATTTTACCACATAATAAGGATTTGCGAGTTTGGCAAAAATTACTTTTTGAAGTTTGTTATATTACACGATGAAGTATTCTTATCAATGGTTGAAGGAATATATCAATTTTGATCTTTCCCCGGAGAGATTGATGGAACTGCTTACCTCTGTTGGTCTGCCAATTGAGGACTCATCCTCTCTTGGGAACGATACCGTCTTTGAGTGCGAGATTCCAGCAAATCGAGGGGATCTTCTGTCCATCCTTGGCCTTGCGCGGGAGATCTCTGGTATCTTAAGGAAAGGGTTTTTGGAGTTTCCTCAAATTTTCACCGGGAAAGCGCATCCTTTTACGATAAAAATCCACTCCCGAGAGTCTTCCCTTTGTCCATTCTATTCGGCGCGAATTATTAAGGGAATAAAGGCAGGACCCTCTCCGGATTGGTTAAAGGAAAAATTAATAAAAGCCAAAATTAGACCAATTAATAATATTGTTGATATTACCAATCTTGTTCTCCTGGAGACCGGACAACCCTTGCATGCTTTTGATTTAGAAGAGATTGAGGAAGAGATAATTATCCGCTGTGCTTTCTCCGGTGAGAAGTTCAGAACGCTTGATGGTAAACTACGAGTATTGGATACCTCGATGCTGGTCGTGGCGGATAAGAAAAAACCGCTGGCAATTGCGGGAATTATAGGAGGAGAGGAAAGCCAGGTGGCAGATAGCACCGGTGATATTCTTTTGGAGAGCGCATATTTTGTTCCCTTTTCCCTCAGAAAAACTTCCCATGCGCTTAATCTTACTACAGAATCTTCCCTGCGCTTTGAAAGAGGGGTGAATCCAGAGGGGGTGCTTTTTGCTTTGAATCGGGCAAGCTGGTTAATAAAGACAATAGCAGAGGGGAAGATTGGACGGCTGAATAGAACAGGAGAACTTCCGCCCCTGATTACCCCTGCGAAAGCAGGGGCAGGGGTAAAATTGAGAAAGGAAAGGGTCGCCCGTCTTTTAGGGATTGAAATTTCCTCTGCAGAGATGAAAAATATCTTGGAATCTTTAAATTTTAAAGTCTTTGAAAACAAAGATCTACTTGAGATTGTCGTTCCGCCCTTTCGCCAGGATATCAAACAGGAAGTTGATATAATTGAAGAACTCGCGCGCCTTTATGGATATGAGAAGATTCCCGCCAAAATCCCCGCGGCAAAAATTACTCCCTTCTCTGAGAATAGAGAAGAAAAAATTGTCTCGTTCATAAAGCAAATCTTAATTTCTTTTGGTCTCAGCGAGATAATTACTTCAAATTTTTCTTCTTCGGAAGAATTAGATTGCTTCGTCGCTGATGCTCATCGCAATGACAACAAATGTATAAAAATTTTGAATCCTTTAACCATAGAGCAGAGCGCTCTCCGGACAAATCTTCTTTCCTCCCTTCTTTTAACCTTCTCTCATAACCTTAATCAGGGGAACAAGCGCATGGCTTTTTTTGAGTTGGGGAAGGTCTATTTACGCCGGGCATCCCCCATCCCGTCCACAGGACGGGAGCCCTCCTTTCAGGAAAAATTGATGCTCTCGATTGGGCTTTATAATTCTGGCAATTTCTTCTCCTTAAAAGGGATCTTAGAGGAACTTCTGAGAAGGATGGGAATTTTAAACTATTCACTCAAGGATTTTAAGCATAATTTTTTAGAAGAAAACGCTGCGGGTATCTTTATAGATAATAAGTTTTTGGGCTGTTTCGGAAGGGTAAGCGAAAAGATTCTTTCTTCCATGAAACTTTCACCCCCACCTATCTCCTCCCCCCTCCCGCCAAGACTCCGGCGGACAGGTGAGGGGGAGGATAAAAGAGGGGGGGAGAGGAAATTCCTATCCCATAAACTCACGGGAGGGGTTTACCTAACAGAATTAGATTTTAAACTTTTAGCTGAATCCATGAGTTTCATTAGAGAGTTTAAACCGTTACCAAAATATCCTAACATTAGACGTGATTTAGCCATTGTTGCTCCTGAAAAGGTCGACTGGAAGGATATAATAAAGATTATCAAGGATGCCTCCCCCCTTATTAAAAAGGTTGAGCTCTTTGATCTCTACAAAGGCAAAGAAATTCCTTCTGGTTATCGAGGATTGGCTTGCTCCCTCCTTTATCGGTCTGAGGAGAGAACCCTCACCAAAAAAGAGGTTGATGATCTACAGGGAGAGGTGGAAAGGAGGTTAAAGGAGCGGAAAAGGATAGAAACAAGAGGGAAATGAAGGGAGAAAGAAAGGAATTAGAAGTTACCATCTTTGGGAGCAAATATACTTTAGAAGGTAATAAGGAATATATAAAAAGGCTGGCCGATTATGTTGATCAAAGGATAAAGGAAGGACTAAAAAATTCACCTGAAATCTCCTCATTAAAGGCTGTTGTGACTACTCTCCTATCTGTGGCTGATGAACTTTTTACTCTGAAAGACAGGATGATGAAGGAAAGGAGAGGGAGCGAATTTACGGAAGAGAAGGTAAATGGACTAATAAGATTGATTGATGAAAAGATTGAACAATTGCACCATTATTGACAACAGTCAGGCAAATAGACTATAATGTGACAGCTACGCTGTCATTGCGAGGAGGCTGATAGCCGACGAAGCAATCTCATTGAGATTCTTCGTCCGCCTTAGGCGGACTCAGAACGACGGAGTTTGCACTGAACGAAGTGAATGTGTCGATTGCGGGGTGGAGCAGTGGTAGCTCGTCAGGCCCATAACCTGAAGGTCGTAGGTTCAAGTCCTACCCCCGCTACTACTTATGTTTAAGAAAAAAAAGGCTTTAGCCATCGATATCGGGACAACCGCTATCCGTGGGTTATCCTTGGCTAAAACGGCAAGAGGAGCGGGAATAGCGAGCCTTTCGCTTTCTCCTATCTCTGCGGCTTCGGAGGAAAGGGAAAAGGCCTGGAAGAAAACAACTTGGGCTCTTATTAAGGAGGCAGGAGCAACTCATATTATCATTTCCCTTCCCGGAAGGGGAGTTTTAGTAAGATTTATCTCTCTTCCTCTCGTTGCCTCAGGCAAAATTGAGTCAATGCTCCAATATGAAGTGCAGCATCAACTTCCTTTTCCTTTAGATGCGGTTGTCTGGTCCTATCAAATTCTCTCTCAGGAAGAAAAGATAAATTTACTTGTTGGGGCGGTCAAAAAGGATCTGGTTAACAATTTGCTGAACCTCTTTGCCGATCTCAGAGTAGAAATAGACTTTATCGATTCCGACACCTTTGCCCTTTTAAATGTCCTCAGGTTCTCTCCAGAGTTTGAGAGAGATAAGACAATAGCCTTTTTGGAGATAGGGGCTGAAAGCAGCAATCTTCTTATCTGTTATAATGAGCAGATACTTATCAGATCATTGACCATTTCCGGAAATGCCTTAACCACTGCAATCGAAGAAGTTTCTAAAATAGAATTTTCTGAAGCAGAGGAGAAAAAAATTAAGGAAGGAGAGACTCAATTTCCTCTCCTCTCCTCTGTTTTAGAAAATTTGGTTACCGAGATCCAGAATTCAATCGATTACTGGAGATTTACCCAGAAGGGGCCCGAGATAAGAAAACTTCTTCTTGCGGGAGGAAGTAGCAAATTGGCTGGGCTTTCAGATTTCTTTGCCGAGAAGCTAAGGGTAGAGACCACCCCGTTTAATCCTTTCGCTAATATCTCCTGCCCTTCCCAATTTAAGGAAGTGGTGGAGAAAGAAAGCTCTCGATTAGCGGTAGCGGTGGGTCTCGCTCTTCGTCAACTATGAGAGACTCGGAGTATTTCCTCGAGAGGACGCTCGTCTGGTGACTTCGCTCTGCTTTTCGGTTATTAGTGGGTGCAAGAAACCTCAAAGCAAAGCCTCTTTACGGAAACACTCCTCGCCTCTGTATACAAAGACAATGGTAGTTGCGAAGCAATCATAAGTGGAGGCGGATAGACAAATCTACCGAGTCAGCAGGAGGAAAGCCGAAACTGACCGAAGTGTGCCTCTTTGCTTTTTCTTATGAGGGAATTTCGGAAGGAGTTCCCCAGCGCACGAGGTATAGATTTGTATCCGCCCCAATGTTGTTGCCACTGGCAACAACATCATAGATGCGGAGCAACTGACCATTGGCTATTTATGAGTGAAACATTTGTTAATATTAATCTTCTGCCTCCGGAGTTTTTCAGGATTAGGGAACTAAGAGAGAATAGACCTTATCTCTATTTATCCCTTTTAATGGCGGTTCTCCTTACCTTAACCCCTTTCCTCTTCCTAAAGCAGGAGAATGTTCTCTGCCGGAATGTTCTGGAGGAGGTAAATTTTTCCCTCCAGGAATATGAGAAGTATAAACCTCATATTAAAAAAACTATAAGTGAGATTGATGACCTAAAGAAAAAGAAAAAGGCCCTTACAATGGTGATGGGAAAGCGCTCAATCTGGCTGGCCAGGATTTTAGAGATTGGAAAGACATTGCCCAGCAGATATATCTATCTTACTAATTTTTCCCCGACCACTGGCAGTCTTGAAATTAGGGGCGAGATCTCCCTTACAACCATAAAAGCAGGATTTGAAGATCTTCGCAGTTTTGCCCTGAGATTGAACAGCTTAGATTATTTGGAAGGAGCTTCCGTCACCCAATGCGATCGGGATAAGGGAAAGAAAAAGTTGGTCTTTACCATTGGTTTAAAGATAAAAGAATGAATTTTTTACGAAAATATTCTCTTTTTATAACCCTTTTTCTCACTTTTGGTATTATTGGTAGCGGCCTTTATATTATCCAGAATTTAAGGAAAAAGAATGAGTCTTTATTGGAGGAGATTGAGAGAAAACGGGAGGAGATTCGGGAATATGAGCTCCATAAGGAAAGAGCACCCACTGTTGCTCTTTTGGCAAAATTGGACAGGAAAAAGGTTGCTTTGGAAGCAGAGTATCGGGGGCTGGAGGAAAAGTTCAGGACCTATTCCGCTTTTGCTGTTGCTAAAGAGGAAAAATTCCCCAACCTCTATTTTAAGGAATCCCTTTATGTTACCCTGGATGGTATAGCAGAGAGGGCAAAGAAAAAGGGAATAAATATTCCCTCCTCCGTTGGTTTTTCCGAAACTGGACTACCAACAAATGAGCAGGTTCCGAATCTTCTTTTGCAACTGGATATGGTAAAAAAATTGATAGATGTTATTATGGAGACTAAAATTTCTGCTGTTGGTTCTATTACCCCTGGGGCTCCTACCCCTGTGGCCTTCTATAAGGAGGTACCGATAGAGTTAACCATTACCGATACCAGTTTTAATGTTGCTAAGTTCTTAGAGGCGCTGGGGAAGTCTCCTGCCATCTTTATTTTAGACAGTCTTACCCTTACTAAAAAGGGAGAAATGGTGGCGGCAAAATTAACAATAAAAGGGATGGTGCGAGAAAGAAAGGAGGAATGATGCAATTTGAAATAGGTTATCTGTTGGCGTTGGTTGTTGTTGGATTGGGGATATTGGGGGTAATCCTGGCCTTGATGATTGGGGAGGTAAATAGAAGAAAGTTTATTGTTACTTTGATTCTTTCCTTGATTGTCCTGGGGCTGGGAATTTACTACTACTGGGAGATTGGCCTTGTTCAAAGAAAAAAAGGGGGCGAGAGTTTCAACAGACTTAACTCCTTGATTCAGCTCTATCGTCCTGTGGAAATAAAACCACCAGAAGAACGCAGATAATAGTATAGCTGTTATTGCGAGACCTATAGGCTCGTGGCAATCTCTCACTTCTTTGAGGAGAGAGATTCCTCCCCCGTATTTAATACGGGGTCGGAATGACACTTCGTGTCAATATGGAGATGCAGATAACTTCTCGCCAGAAAAAAAAGGAAAGGCTCCTCCATTTCTTAGAAACAAAAAGGGAACAGAGGAAGGCCGTTAGCCGGGAGAGAAAGGAGGCAAAAAAGGTAGTCTCAGCAAAGAAGGCCATTCCCTTTTCCCGAAAGGAGAAGAAAGAAAAACTTCTTCAATTCATCAGGGAGAGAAAAGAACAGTTATTAGCGGCAAAGAAAGCAAAGGAGGAGCTTCGACTAAAGGCCATTGCCAAAAGAAAGGTTGTTGCCAAGGAGAAAGCGGCTGTGACTGCGAAAGCCCTTCCTTTCTTAATAAAGATTAAAAAAGCTCCGAAAGCCACTGCCCTCAGGGTAAAGAAGATCGCGAGAAAAGTAATCCCGGCAAAGAAGGCCGTTGCCATCCCAGAGGCACCTGCTGAAGCACCTCCTGCGGTAAGACCTAAGGAGAAGGTAGCAAAACCCCTGATTAAATCAGGGGTAAAAAAGAAACCGGTTGCCCGTAAATTAGAGTTAAGAGTTTTCTTAAGAAGATATGGCCTTAGGATTTTATTCCTGCTTCTTTTCTTAGCCTGGGTAGGAGAGGCCTTTCTCTTTTACTCAATGGTCTATCTTAGAGAAGAAAGGACGGAGGAGGTTTTTGTTCCCGTCGAAAAAAAATTTTCTCCCAAAGTGAAAAAGGATGAGATGAAAGTAGCTATAAAACCTGAACTTTTTGAACCTACAGAGATAAAAATAGTTGGAGAAAGGGACCCTTTCTCCAATGAACTCTTTAGAATGGGGGTATTGGTTGCTACCAAGCAGCGAGAACTTATTAAGTTTAAACCAATTATTAAGGAAGAAGAACCAAAGGAAAAACCTGTTACGATACCCCCCCTTATTCCTGAGAGGGAGAAAATCTCTCCCCTTGCCACGGTGGGAAGACCAGAGGTCTCAAGGGTTTCTTTGCCAGAAAAGCCAAGTTGCCCTCTTCGCTATCGGGGGAGTCTGGA